>CAYWZS010000054.1:12788-26533 GCA_964462905.1 uncultured Anaerolineaceae bacterium | reverse complement strand
GGCCTCGATTTCACCGTTGCCGTAACATACCTGGTCGGCATCTATCCCCGTGCAGTTTGCGCCCGTCGATGCGAAGGCCTCTTGGACGGTTAACTCGCAGATTAAAGGGTCCACCTGGGCTTGGGTGGTAGGTAGGTAGACCCCTCCCAGCCCCGCTAACACGATCAACACGACCAGTAATTTTTGCATACATTTCTTCTCGTTTCTGCTATTGCTTGAACAACCCGCCTTGCATTATTGCTTTAGCACGGGCACATTGCCACCCCTCACCATTGGATGCCATCGTCGTAGGTGTCCCGAATGAGTTCCAGTAGCCGGATCAGCGTGCGCTTGACTGACCAAACATCATGGGCGGTGCAGGGCACAACCGGAGCCTTATGTCCCTCGACAAAGTGCAAGACCGTGCGGATGTCATCCACGGGTAACGCTGCGGCGCGGTCCTGTTTGTTGGCCGCGAAGACGTAGGGTTCGGGCGCGTAGGCGGCGAAGGTGGACGCGATACGGCTGGCATCTCGAATACTGTCGTGGGCGGTGCTGTCGATCAACATAATGGTGCCGAGATAAGTCTCTGGCGTCATGATTTGCCAGAGGAAGGTGAAATCACGGGTACCGGGTGCCTCGTAGAGGGCGGCGCGGAGGTCTGGGCCGACGATGATCTCACCCACAGTGACACGACGTGACCACCGTTGAAAGAGAATTTCTTCCTCTGTCTGGAAAAGGCTATGAGGGGCGAGCGTGCCGCCTGTGCGCTCTAGCCAGCGCAAGACACGTTCGGTGTCGGCCTCAGTGATGAGGCTCATATCTTGCTGGTCGCGTATGGTGATGGTATCCGCCGCGTGGCGCAGAAAGGTTGTTTTACCACTTCCCTGCAACCCAGCAATGACAACCCAGTATGTTGTCAGATCGCTCTTTGAGGCCATAACCACCTAGTCCGATGTGTGCAACTTATCATGTTATTTTAACGGAGACCGACATCGCACGCTATTCAGGTATGGGCGAAGTCGAAAAAACCAACACAATGCAAGGAAGAATCAAACTTACTTTGGACGAATCAACGTGCATACGCGGCACATTTACGATATGAGGATAAAAATTACGAAAATTTTCACAGGCATATGATTGCCGCTGCACGCTGCACCCTTTACAATTCTTTTACAGGTTTGGTGAAGAGGCAAGCGCAATGAACCCCACAGAAGAAACAATAACACCCCAAGACATCACCACCAGTTACACCCGCAGCCACGAGGCACTCTACGGCTATACCCCCCAAATTCGCCACATGAGCGGTTACTGGTATCAAGTCAACGGGGAAATCGTACACCGTTCGACCCTCACCGCCGAGACATTACGCCTGAGGCAATTGGTACAGAAGCGGAACAAGCCCGAAACAGGCCTCATTCACCGTTTGATCGCCCGTTTAAAGACGCTGTAGGCGTCACCAGTTGATCGGCTGACGGTCGCGGAAGAACCCATTAGTTGGACCGCCATCGGGCAATGTCGCCAGCCAAACCACCGTATCCGCCCCTTCCTCAACTGTTCGATGGGCCGCCGGGCCGCCCATATCCGTCTTAACCCACCCCGGGCACATCGCATTAACTTTGATGTTATGGCGGCGGGTCTCTTGCGCCAGGATGCGTGTTAGCGCGTTCAACGCCACCTTAGACATCTTGTAGGCCGTCGTGTAGCCGCCCATCCCGGTGATAGCTCCCGCCCCAGACGACACGTTGACCAAACGCCCGTAGTTGTTGTCGATCATCAACGGCACAAACGTCTGGCTGGTCAATAACGCTCCCAGTGTATTGATCTCGAAGGCATCGCGTATATCTTTGATGGCTACGTCCAGCACGCTAACACCCTCATCCGGGTAGATTCCGGCGTTGTTCACAAGCACATCCAGCCGTCCAAACTCTCGCTTCACGAAGTCATGGGTTTTCTGGATGCTATCGGCGTCAGTCACGTCCATTTGATGATAGACCACATTTGCGCCACTAGTACGCAGTTCCTCTGCGGCACCGTGCCCTTTATGAAAGTTGCGACTAGTCAGGATCACCGTCAGACCGTGGTCCGCAAGTTGTCGGCAGACTTCCAGGCCAATGCCCCGGTTGGCTCCTGTGACGAGTGCGATGCGCTCCATGCGGAATGGCTCCTGCTGTGGTTAATGGGATATTGTTTTCATCATAATTGAATTGCTGGTAGGGCGGAATCCCACGCCCATAGGTGCGCGCCGCCGGAAGCAAAAAAAGCACCATATCGTGCCTTGAGCGCAGCAACAGCGCATAGATACACAGCGAGCGACCGAAGTCGCTCCTGTGAGGGGGGGTTACGCGGCTTTATCACCGCGCATGGTCTTGAGTTCGGCTTCCAGTTCCTCGCGACGTTTCTCCGCCGCGTCCTGGGCGCTGTCAACAGCCTGACGCACATGCTGGCGTAGCTGGGTGCGGAACGGCTTCCCCGTCACCGGGGCGAAGACCGCCACCAACACCCCACCCAACACGGCCCCAAGCGCGAACCCGATGACCAACCCAAGAATTTTTCGGCTCATACGTGACCTTGCGGTATCATAAGAACGATAGGCATACTTTAGCATACGTTTGCAAACGGAGGAATACACCACATGATGTTGAAACGTGCAATTGAGACGGCGCACGCGCCGGGGGCTGTCGGGCCATATTCCCAGGGTGTGACAGTGAGTAGCATGGTGTTCACAGCGGGGCAGCTCGGGCTGGACCCAGAGACGATGAAACTCGTTGAGGGTGGGGTGGAAGCCCAAGCACGGCAGGCGCTCGCGAACCTGGAGGCGGTGCTGAAGGCGGGGGGCGCGTCGCTGGGGGATGTCGTCAAGGTGACGGTGTTTTTGCAGGACATGAACGACTTCGCGGCAGTGAACGCGATCTACGGCGCGGTGTTCGACAATGCAGGGAGCGCCTATCCGGCGCGGTCGGCGGTGGAGGTGGCAAAGCTGCCGCTAGGCGGCCTTGTGGAGATTGAGGCGATTGCCGTTCTCTCGGCCTAGCAACTGGCCTTAGATTACCGAAAGTGCTTATCCCCATCCACCGCGCTTTCCTGGACAGCCCGGCTTTTTAACGCACAGAGCGCGGGTGTTGGGATGAGGGTGCAAAAAATGGTGAACGGTTATTCTTAGAAAGTGATGCTTTGCTATGCCGACGAAAACGGAGATTGAAACCTACATGACGACTATTGCGGCGGAGCTTGGGCACTTCCAGGCCCCCACGCCGGAACTAGTCGCGTCTCCGCAGGTGGAGCAACTGTTAGAGGTAGGCTACACCTTGTTGGAGCATTACGAGGTATCCACCGATACCACCATCAACGACAGGGTGATTGGCGCGTTGATTGACGCGGCGATGGCGTTACACATGTTGGAGGGGACGCTCCCGGCAGACTTACAAGCCCGTTGCCAGGAACTAAGGGGGGCGCTGGAGGCACTCGTGAACGCGATTACAGCCGCCATAGAGCGCAACATTGCCGGGGGCGGTTAGTAACCTGCGCTCACGTCTACTGGGTTGGGAATCAGCTCGCCGCGAGCGGCGGCATTCAACGCGACAGCGATACCGTCCATGCGGTTGTGTTCTAGTTCGATGATGCCCAATCCCCCGGCCCGGTGCGGACTCATTACCACGTTGTCCAAGTCGCCGAAGGGCTGCGCGGACGGCGCGTTGTCGTCGCGGTCGCTCATCGGGTCGCGCCCTGGGTAGCTGTACCACACATCCAAACCCGCCGCGTGCATCGTCCCCTCGGTTAGCGCATGATACAACGCATCTTCATCTACGACGGCGGCCCGCCCCACGTTGACCAGAATCGCACGATCTGGCAGGGCACGAAGCGCATCAGGGCCGAGCAGGTCCTCGGTTTCTGGCGTGCCGGGGAGCGTAATCACGACCACGTTCGCACGCGGCAGCAGGTCCGGCAGGTCCGCCAACGTGAACTCATCTGGCGCGTCCGACGGGGAACGGCGCACCCCCATCACCACCATATCCATTGCCCGACAGACAGTCCCCACACGCCGCCCGATGGCCCCATAGCCGAGGATGAGCGCCGTCTTGCCTGCTAGTAGCACCGATGTCTCGCGCTGGTTATAGCGCGGGGACCAGTCGTGATGGCGGAAGGCATTGTGCGCGGGGATGATGTTACGGGCGCAGGCGGTCAGCAGTGTGATCGCCATTTCCGCAGTCGCGGTTGTGTTGTGGCGCACGTTATGGACGGGCAAATCGGGAAAGTTCGCCAGCACATCACGGGTGACAGGGGGCAAGCCCACAAAGGGAATCAGCAACAGGTCGAGGTCCGGCAGCGAGCGCAATTGTTCGGCGGTGGGCCGCCCGGACGCCAACGCCCGCAGGTCTGGCGGGGGGGCGTCGCCGATTGTGAGGCGGATGTTATCATCAAGCCGTTCGCGTAGATATGCTTCGATGTCTGGGGCCAACGGAAAGACCAGATGCGCGGGAAAATCGCTCACGGGCCGGGCATCTCCGTGAGGGTAGTCTCGACAACGTCCTCAATTTGCGCCTCTTGCTCTGGGAAGGTCTCCACAGCAAACCCGGCAGCGGCATCCCCGCCGGAAAAGGCGATAAACGCCCACCAAAAGACAATCGACGCCATCACCAACACGACCAGCGACACAAAGTAGAACTGAGCAAAGGCCACAGTGGAGGCGATGATGTTGCGCTTATTGCCGTCCTTGGGCCGTGTTACGAAGAGCAGCATCGGTGGGAAGGCTAGGGCAACCAGTAAGCTGGGCGCGAGGCACAGCACAACCGTAAACCCGAATGCAGCGGTTAAGTCCCCAAACATGTTGTGATTGTCCTCTTTAACTAGCTTGCTTGCCACCTGTGCGCTTCGCCTAGATGCGGGCGCCCCCGCCGAAAAAGACGCGGAAGTACGGCCCACGAATGCCCTCACGCCTGGAAAATGGCGCGAAGATATATCCTGTTCGCCCGCCGATCACCATCCCGAAACGCCGCCCCAACCGGAACTCCACATGTAGCCCCAGGTGGACCAGAAAATTCGTCCGGTTGAGGCGCAGGTCGGTGAGGTCCGGCGCGGTACCATTGGCGGCAGGGGTGAGGTCCAGGCCGAGGCCACCGCCACCCAGCCCAAGCAACGGGGCGACCAGCACCCGGCCTAGCTTAACCCCGTAGCTGGCGTTCACCAGCCCATAGCCAAGGCCCAGCGCCGTCTCGTAGCCGGGGCCGGCGTCCTGGTCTACAATCGCCTGAACTTCAGCATCGGTTCCGAAACCGCCGTCCCGTGCCAGCCGTACGCCCGCGCCACTGGCGGCATAGCCCACACTGGCGACGCGCACATTATCCTCTTTAAGGGCGTTTTCGATTGCCTTGCCGTCCAGCGAGCCACCGCCAAAAGCGTAATATCCGGTGAAGTGTCTGGGCATGGTGTCACCTGTCGTGTTGCAAACAAGTTCGTACAAAGTGTAAGCGATTTTTGGGGGGAATGCTACAGGCACGGACCGGGAAACAGGGGAATCGCGCCAAAGCCTGCGCCTGTGGACAACAGGCGCTCAATCGACAGCCGCCACTCTATAACGAAAAACCAATATTTCGCGTTTCCAACCCTTGTGCTTTCCTCTTATAATGATTTCTATTCTGTCATCATGGAAAGCGGAGTTCCACCATGTCCGTCGAGGAAATCATCCTGTATCTCCGTCAGCAACTCCTAGAACTGCGCGGCGACAACGACCGCCAGGCGATCTCCGAGTTGTTGAGCACCTTCAAGATGCTCACCAAGATCAGCTTTGAGAATAACGATAAGCAATTGATTGCCGTGCTGGTGAGCCTCACGGACGCCGCCCGCGACCTGTATCTCAACCACCCCCTCAGCAACCCAATCCCGACCGAGACAGAGGTTCGGCAGGCCGTCAACGGCACGACTACGGAGGCTGTCGCGGTGGCGTCCCCGGTCGCTGTTGCCAGCACCAACGGCAGTGGCAAACTCACGACGGACACGCGTGCAATCAAGAGCATCACCACACAGGAAATCGGCGCGTTGGAAACCAGCTTTGACCAAGAATCACGCATCCAGCAGGCGTTACGGGCAGTTTCCAACCGCAACTGGAAAGACCACACGGTCATCCGCGACGGGTCCAAACGACAGATGCAGGCGTACAGCGTGGTCTACGATGAACTGATGCTGTTTCACCATCTCACGGCCCACGCGCCGCTGTGGACCGGGACGTTTCCGCTGGACCTGGACACCGCAGACAGCGACATCGACATCATCTGCAACCCGGAGAGCCTACGTCCGTTTTTGCTTCAGGTGAAGTCGCTCTACGGAAATCAAACGGACTTCCGGCTGACGTGGAAGGCGATTGACCGCGTGCCGACTGTGCTGGCGCGGTTCACCTGCAATGGCTTCCCGGTGGAACTGTTCGCCCAGCCCCGCCCGACCACCTCGCAACAGTCGTTTGTGCATATGGTGGTGGAGGCGCGGCTCCTGGCAATCGGCGGCCCAGAGGCGCGTGAGGGCATCCGCGAACTAAAGTCCGACGGCTACACCACCGAGGAAGCCTTCGTCAAGTACTTCAAAATTCCCACGGACGACCCCTACGAGAAGCTGCTTTCGTTCGCCCGGCTAGACAACGACTCGTTGCGGCGGCAGATCGGCATCGAAATCGGCGGATAGCAGCCTCCCCACGACCGGGCCACTTGTGCTACCGTAGCGGGCGCTCGTTGAGACCCCCCGGAGAAAACCACTGCCCATGCAGAATATCAAACGCGCCGCCCGTGAGGGTGCCCTACGCCCCGTGTACCTGTGGACCGCCAACCGTTACCGTCAGGCGAAGCGCCTGTTTACCTATCCGCCAACGGCTAACGTCGGCGTGGTGGACTACGACGCCTACTGGGATGAGAAGTTCGCCGGGTATGACGGCGGGTTGGGCGAGTGGCGACAGCGCCGGGCGGACGTGTTCGCCTCGTTGATGGCCCCCGGCGACCGGGTGCTGGACCTGGGCGTGGGCGACGGCGCACTGCTCAAGTACCTGGTTGACACGGCAGGCATTGAGGGGTACGGCGTGGATGTGAGCGAGAAGGCAGTGGCGTTCTGTCAGTCGCAGGGGCTAAACGTCACGCTGGGGGATGTGAACGCGCCGCTGGAAACCTACCTCGCCCCACCCTACGACTACGTGGTCCTCTCCGAGATCATCGAACACATCCCAGACCCCGAACGCCTGCTTAACGAGCTGCGCCCACACGTCCGCAAGGGGATTATCGTCTCTGTACCAAACACGGGCTTTCATCAGCATCGGCTGCGGCTGTTGTTCGGGCGGTTTCCGTTGCAGTGGGTCGTCACGCCGGGGGAGCACCTGCGCTACTGGACCTACGCGGACTTCCGCTGGTGGGCGCGGCAAATCGGCTTTGAGCTAAAGCAGGCGGTCCCCTACGAGGGAACGCCGATTCTGAAGGACGCCATGCCGGGGCTGTTCGCGGCGGCGTTTGTGTATTTGTTGACGGAGCCGTCTGCTTAAACTGTCAAGCCAAAATTGCCACGGCGTCCAGCAGGGCCGCGCCGAGCGTCACATCGCCCGTGATTGTGGTCTGTTCGGCGGCGTGCTGCCGGGCGATTCCCTTCGTGAACAGCCGCCACGCCACATCAGAGCGCATCGACACCATCGCGTCCGGCTCTGCCTCCACCAGCCGATACAGCCGCCATTGGCTGTCCTCGCGCAACACATCCCAGTCGTCGCCACCCTCCCCAGTGATGCGTAGGCGAACCAACGTGCCGTCGGGTGTGTCCAAGTGGGCGTAGGTGCGCGGCAGCGCGTGGACGAACACATCAAAGACGGCGTGCATGAAACGGCGGTCCTTGAGGCTTCTCTCGCCCACCGCCTCACAGATGTGCTGGTGGTGCGTCCAATACTCGGTGTACTCTCGTGCAATCTGCAAGACCATTGGCGCGTCGTCGTCCCCGGCCCAGTCCACCTTACCGGCCTCCTCTTCCAGGTCAATCAGGCTGAGGTAGTCCTGTAGCTCGTCGCCCGTCGTCTTGAGCAACGTTAACAACATGCGCTTGCTCATGCGTCGCGCCGCCGTGATCCACTCCGCATTACTCTGGTTGATGCGGGCCACCAACGCCTCGAAGCTGTCCTCCTCAAAGGTCATCCCGTCTTTGTCGCGGTGGCGGGACAAAGACCCGATGTCGTTGCCAAGCAGGTGCAACGCGACGTCTTTCACGCTCCAACCGGGAAGGGTCGTCGGCTGGTCCCAGGCCGCGCTGTCCAGGTTACGCAACACGCGCAACAATTCCGTCCGCATCTCGAAGATAAGATCGCGGGTGTCAATGACCTCTAACGGCTGATGCATCACAATAACTCCCCAAATAATCCGGCGCATTTTCCCCAAGTATACCCGATTACGGCAGTGTCAGGATGCGCGGTTCGCCATCCGTGATGGCAATCGTGTGTTCGACATGGGCGCACAGTGAACCGTCCTTGGTGACGACGGTCCAATGATCGTCTAGTTCTTCGGTGGCAGCACGTCCGCTGATAACCATCGGCTCGATTGCGTAGACCATGCCGACCTCTAGCTTGTAGCTACCGTAGATTTGACGGGCAGCGCGGCGGCTCCACCAGTTCGGGATCGGGGGTTCCTCGTGCATCGCCCGTCCAACGCCATGCCCGGTGTAGTCGCGGGCGACGGCATAGCCCTGTGCCTGCACGTACTTTTGAATCGCCAGCGCGACATCTTTCGTCTCGTTGCCCAGTACAGACGCCGCAATCCCAATCGCCAGTGCCTGCTCGGTCACGTCAATCAGGCGTTGCACGGCGGGGCTGACGTTCCCGACGGCGTGGGTCTTGGCTGCGTCCCCCACGAAACCATTGTAGTGACAGCCCGTATCTAAGCTGATGATGTCGCCTGGTTGCAAAATACGTTCTTTGCTGGGGATGCCGTGGACCAGTTCCTCGTTGATTGAGGCGGTGATTGTCGCGGGGAACGGCGGGCCGTCCGAGTTCGGGTAACTGAGAAAGGCGGGGGTCGCGCCGTGGTCGCGGATGACGGCCTCAGCGATTTGGTCAAGTTCGTAGGTGCTGACGCCGGGTTTGATTGCGGCCTCCATCTCGGCGTGGGCCTGCGCCACGATACGCCCGGCCTCGCGCATAATTTCGAGTTCTTCGGCGGTTTTGAGGGTTACGCTCATGAGGAAATGGCCTTCTTCTGGTCGTCGGGTGAATTGTCACCCAGGATACCGCATTAGCCCCGGATTTTCCCCCACACATCCCACAGGACCGGGCCAGCCATCGCCGCCCACAGCGCCGCATACGGAAAAACCGCCGCTGCGCCACCCGTTAACAACGCCAACATCCCAACCAACACCGCCTGCGCCATCCCAGCCTGCACGCGCTCCAGGTATAGCTCGCTCCCGTCATCGGCGGGCGTGGTCATCTCACGCCGACTCAACAGAAACCATGTAAACGCGACAATCACCAGCAACGCCACCCCAAAACCAACGCCCTCCAGTGACGGCGACGGGCCGTTCCCGCGCCACAGCAACACGACCATCGCCAGCCCACCACTCGTCAGCGCCGCCCAGCGATGACGCAAGAGGGGGTCCACCAGCAGCGCGTCCAGCAGGAACACACCCGCGCCGACCGCCGCCAGCGACCAGTGACCGAAATAGGCGGCAAGGGCCGTAACACCCAGCGCGACAACCGTGTCGCTCGGCAGTGCAGACAGCCCAGTGATACGGTTCACGACACGGGCCAGCACCAGCAGGGCGGCCAGGGGAAACAGCGCCGGAAACACCACGCCAAGCGCCCCACCGATTGCCGCACTTACCAGCGCAGACCGTTCGCTATCTGGGTCCAGTTCGCGGGCGAGCGCCCAGGCCAAGCCACCTGTCAGCCCCGCGCTGAACCCGGCCCACACCGCCGTGAGGAAACCGCCGCCGCTGACCAGCGTCCATAACCCGTGGAACACCCCCATTACCGTGATAATGAGAAAGAACAATTGATGATTGCGATAGAACGGGTCAAGCGTGCGGCCAGTATGCGTGATGGTGGTGGGAGGTGCAAATGTCATGCGTGTGTCCTCGTTCGTGATTATGTGGTCCTACTTCTTCTGATTATCCCACCGTCACGCTCAGGGTTCCAGCGTGATTAGAGCAACCTAAACGTTTTATCATCCAGGTAGAACACCCGCGCCTCGGCACCCGGGGCCGGGGCCTTCGGGTTCAGCTTGCGCGGGATGGTCTCGGACGCGCTGAGGCGTTTGCCCGTCTCCGGCTCAATAAAGGCATATTCGACCGTAAGCTGTAGGTCGCCGTCGTCATCCTTAGCAACCGCCGCCGCCACCACTTCCCCCGGTACCCGCCGCCCTTGTCGCCGAAATTGCACCAGTCGCCGCCCCTGAATCACCGTCCAGGCAACGACCAACGGGGTAAGCAGCAACAGCGCAGGCAACCCCAGGCGCTGCCACAGGGGGACGAAATAGTAGCCTTCTATGGTGTTCGTTGCAGGATGGGCTGGCAGGTAACGCACCGCCACCTCATCTTCGACAGCGTGGTCACGGTAGGCGGCCCGGCCTAGCGCCTGCCCGGTGATCTCACGCTCGTCAAGCGTGGTAAAGTCAAAGCGGACGTAGGACGGCTGTGAATCGCCTGAGCGCGAGATGACTACCCCCGGTGCGACAAGACCGTCCACACGCAAGGCGCGGTAATCCGCTTGTTGCAGCCACGCCGGGACCCCAACCAACAACAGCAGAACGGCGCACCACGTCAGCGTCCAGACAGCGAAAAACAGGCTGTTCTGACAGGGGGCAATGGCGGGGGGCTGGTCGGCGTGACCGAGGGCATAGTCTGTGTGTTTCGGGTTCAAGACAAACATAGGTGGCTCCGTTCTGTGAACACGGGAAAACAACTGTCGGGCTACAGCACACCGGTGTCTAAGTAGCCGCGTAGCTCCGCCGCCCGCCCGTCAATGATCTCGCGTGCATTGCCCCGCAAGGAGGGATGCTGTGCATTCCCGGCCACCCAACGGCATGACGCCACATAGCGCCCGGCCACCATCGTCTCCAGCGCGGCACGGTACCCGTCTGGCAGGGGGCGTACAGATGTATACCCGTCCCACAATGCAGCCTTCAGGTCCGGGTAGGTTGGTAGCGGTTTGTAGAACAACAACGGGCAAGCCATGTCGTATAGGAAGTAGCCAAACCCGCAGTCGTCGAAGTCCAGCGCGGCAACCGCACCCGACCGGTTGAACAACGTGTTCTTAAAGATGAAATCCCCGTGGATCATCCCGAAGGCGTTCGGCTCACCTTCCAATGCGGCCATCACCTCGCGGACCTGTTCGGCCACCGCATCAAGTGTCGCCTGGGCCTTGTCGCTGATGAGGTCGCGTTCGCCACCGCTGGCATAGGGTGAGTTCGCGCCGAACAGCCCCTCGTGGTCCAGGCGTGGGCGGGTGATCTGGCGCTCGTACTCGCTCCCGCGTATCTCCAACGCGACGGTGTGCATGTGTGCCGCAAACACCCCGACCGCCGCCGCGTGATCCCGTGTATACGCATCCGGGGCGGCCACCTCTCCGTCTAGCCAGCGCCACAACGCCGCATAGACGGGGCCGTCGATACCGTCCAACCTACCGCTGTAGATATCCGCCTGCTGTGCCGGGACATGACCCGGCAGCGCCGTGTGTAGTGCGTGAACCCACAGCCACTCGCCCGCAATCTCTGCCAGTGAACGTTTGCCCGGACGGTAAACGCGCAGTCCGTAAGTCTGCACGCCGTCCGCCACCCGGAAAACCGCGTTGTTGGCGTAGACGACCAACTCTAACGCCTGCGGGGCAATCCCCCAGGTCTTGAGGGCGTTGTGGGCAAAGGCCGTCAGGTGCATGACCTGCGCCTCGTAGGCTAGTTGCTGAAAGGTGGACATAGCGCCTCGGTTGGGTGCGTAGAACAAATGAGGATAACTGTACCAGATTGGCCGTCGTCTGCGTATAATTGGGCGCGATTTATCGTGATTGCGGGAACGATTGTATGAGCCACACCACCAAAAGCGCCAGCACCCTCATGACCGCGTTGTCGTTCACAGCGGACGACCTCGCCGCCAACCGCGAGGGCCACCTCAGCGACCGTCAACGGGCCTATCTCGACATTGACCGCCGCAAAAACGGCATCCTCGGCACAGTGATGGTGGTCGCGCTGGTGTTCGCTGTGACTGCGTTGCTATTTGTCGGCCTGCGCGATGGCAACCTGATTCTGACGGTGCTGGGTGGGGTGCTATTGGTGGTCAATATCACGCTGTCGCTGTTCTTCACGCTCAACTGGGTGCGGATGAGCTACGACCTGCGGACAGACACCACCGAGGTGATCGAGGGCGCGGCGCAACACGTCGTCCGGCAGGCGGGCAAGGCCAAGGCCGCCAGCGTCCGCATCGGGGAGACGATTGAGGTGCCAACTGGGGATGTTGACACGTTTAAGGCATTCGAGCCGGGTGTCACCTATCGGCTGTACCGCACGACGCACACGGGCCGTCTGCTATCTGTGGAGCGGGTGGGCTGAGGTCGCGATGTTCTCTTCTCCCGGAATCCCCCTCATGTGAAACAGAGAGGGGACCGCCGACCCCAAGCCCGGAAAGGGACCCGGCGACTGGGCAGGCACTAGGACGTTTCCTCTGGCCGCCAGGCGGACTGTGAGGCTGTTTCCCCGGCGTTAGTAATCGCCTCAATCTCCCGGCGATTGATGTCTAGCACCTGCACGGCAGTTTCACCACTGGGCAGCACCGTCGTAAAGGACACCCGGCCTCCCTCCGGCGACCACGCGGGGTCGCTGTTTTGTGCGCCCTCCGTTAGCCGATTCAGCCGCCGCCCTCTCGTGTTCACCGTATAAAGTGCGGATTCCCCCTCGCGGTTGGACACAAACACAATCGCATCGCGGGTGGGGGACCAGGCAGGTTGTGTGTTCTGAGCATCGTCTGCCACCAGGGGGGTGATCGCACACGTTTCTGGCGTGTTCTCCGGCGACCCCTCCACCGGGGGCTGGCAACTCGCCACATCCAACATGTAGATGTCGTTTGTCCCCCCCCGGTTGGACGCAAACACAATCCGCTTGCCATCTGGCGACCAAGACGGCGAACTGTCCGCGCCCTCGTCGCCTGTCAAACGGCGCACGATGCGGGTTTCCCGCTCAATCCAGTAGAGCGACGGGGTTTCGCCCACGTCACTGACGTATACCAACGAGGCGCTATCCGGGTACCAGTCCGGCTCCGTTTCGGACCCCGCCAACGTCGCAATCGGGCCGCCCGCCCCGTTGACCGCATCGGCGATGATGATGTCCGCCTCGCCGTCCGTCCAGGCGGAGTAAGCCAGCAGGCGGTTGTTCGGCGAGAAGTCCGGGTGGCCGTCCTGCTGCGGGTTGTTGGTCATGCGGGTGGCCTTGCGCTCCGTGACCGTCCAGGTGTAAATCTCCGGGTTGCCATCGCGGTTGGTGCTGAAGGCCAACGTCCCAGAACGTGTGCTGGGGGGCGCAGGTTGTCGTTGTAGCAGTTCATAGCTTCCGAAACCAACGATCAACAAGAACGTGGTCAGGCCGAGCAATACACCCAGATTTCTCCGTATAAAGCGCATGGTTGCGGTATCCTCGTCTGATGTCTAATTATTGAGATAAGGTGGGGTCATTGGCGCTGGGTTCACTGAGGTCCAACGGGGCAAAGGTCGCCGTGGGGTCGGCTTGGACAGCCTGCTCCGTGGCCTGCTCTGTCGCTTCGGCTTCAGTAGCCTGCTCTGTCGC
>CAYWZS010000054.1:0-12688 GCA_964462905.1 uncultured Anaerolineaceae bacterium | reverse complement strand
CGGCTTCAGTAGCCTGCTCTGTCGCCTCGGCTTCAGTAGCCTGCTCTGTCGCCTCAGCTTCAGTAGCCTGCTCTGTGGCTTCTTCGTCCTCAATCGTGACCACGCCGCTTGCAATCGCTTCCTCAATCGTGGTGTCACCGCTCGTCAGTGCTTGTGCTTCTTCACTGACCTCTACCGGGGTGTAGAATGGACGGGCGATCAGAATAAGCAGTACCAGTAAAAAGGTAATGCCTCCTACTAGCAATGTATCCCGAATCTGTTGCATACGTCTGCAATTCCTATCGTTTGTTGTAAGATGCACTCATTCTTGTATTCTAACGTGTTTCTGAGGGGAGTATGAGGCCCATTTGCGCGACTTGCCGACCTTTTGCTCGGTCCAGGGTATCTTATTCAGGGGTTTGGCGCTCATCCCCCGGCCACATCAAGCGGATGAGGATAGGTTGTGCCACCTATGACAAGCCAAATTGGGTTATACTCTGAGGCAAAGCACCCTTATCGTTACGATTAGAAAGCATTGGTCGGATGAAGCCCAACATCATCTACCTACACGGTTTCACCTCTTCACCCATGACCGCCAAAGGGCAACACTTCCGCGAACGCCTAGCAACCCACTACGACATTCCCCTGCAACTGCCGGACCTCAACCGTCCCTCGTTCGAGCGGCTCACGCTCACGGCCATGCTGCACACCGTCGCGGATGTGGTGCGAGCCTGCCCGCCGGGGCCAGTCTACCTGATTGGTTCCAGCATGGGCGGGTTAACGGCCCTGCACTTTATCAATCGCTACCAGGGCAGTGTCGCCCGGCGCGTAGAACTGCTGTTTCTGCTGGCCCCCGCCTTCGACTTCATGGAGATTCGTGAGCGGGCGTTGGGCCTGGCGGCGTTAGGCCAGTGGCGCGACACTGGCTGGCTGGTTGTCGATCATTATGCCTCCGGCGAGAAGCGACGGGTGCATTACGGGCTGGTGGAGGACATGACCGCCTATGAGTCCTATGGGGTTCACGTCGAAATCCCGGTAATGATCTACCACGGCCAGCAGGATGAAACCGTCCCCGTCACACAGAGCCAACGCTTTGCCGCTGACCGTGGTAACGTGCAGTTAAAGGTGGTGGACAGCGACCATAGCCTCATGAACCAGTTGGACCCCATCTGGCAGGACATGGTGAGTTTCTTTGCGCTATGAGTGAGCTAATCGAGAGCTTGCGGCTGATGGCGGCTCCCAGCAGTGAGGCCGCCTTGGGGGCGTTGGTCACGGCGATGTTGGACCTGTTGCGGGAGAGCGAAACCCACGCCCAACGGTCGCTGGCGGCGCGAACCCTTGGCGAAATCGGCGACACCCGCGCCGTGGACGGACTGATTGCGGCCCTGGCGGATGAGCATGTCAACGTGCGGGGGACGGCGGCGCGTGCCCTGCTCGAACTGGCAACTCCCCCGGCGATTGCGGCAGTGCGGGGCATTTTAGGGGATGCTGACGCCCACCTGCGGCGGGCTGTCCTGGCCGAACTTGTCGCGGGGGAGCACCTCGTTGGCACCCACCCGGCCCCGCTGGCATCTTTTCTCGATGACCGGGACCCGTCCGTGCGCCAACAGGCCGTGCTCGCGCTCCAGCAGACGGGCCACGTAGACGCTTTTCCGCTGTTGTTACATCACCTGCACGACCCCGACAGCCGGGTCGCGTTGGAGGTAGCGACCGCGCTCGGCCACACCGCAAACCCGGCAGCGGTCGGGCCGTTATACGCAGTGGCAGCAGACGAAACGGCTTACTATCTACTGCGGGGGGCGGCGATTGCCTCGTTGCACACGCTGGCTCTGGCGGAGGTGAACCCCTTGCTCGTGCGGCTGCTGGACGACCCCGACGTGTACATCCGGCGCAGTGCGGTGAACGCCCTGACCGCCGTGACCACCCCGGCAGCGGTCGAGACGCTGTTGGCCGTGGCAGACAGCCACCGCACGCTCGTGACGCCTGTACGGGATGCACTGGTGCGTTGTGGTGGGCAGATCGTAGAGGACGCGATGCTGGCGGCGCTGGGCCACCTGCGGGAGTGGGTGCGGAGTTTGGCGATTGAGGTGTTGGGCGCGTTGGAGAGCGCAGCGGCGGTCCCGCGCCTGCTGGAAGTTCTGCGGCATGATGTGCCAGAGATTCAGGTGTTGGCGGCGACCGCGCTGGGGCAAATCGGCGCGGCGGCGGGTGTCCCCGCGTTGACGGCGGCACTGGACGACGAAAGCTGGCTGGTGGAGATGGCCGCCGCGTCCGCGTTGAGGCGGGTTGCCACGCCAGAGGCGCTGGCCGCGCTGGCCGCATGGCGGGCGTCCCGCGACGAACATGTGTAAGATACTCGTAAAAACCGCGTAACATCCCCCCCGCCACCCGTCTACGTGTGTGAGAAGAACGTAACCAGCTTTACTGACACAGGCCCAAAATCTGTTACGATAAGACGAGTAGACATTCCACCATACAAGGAGGCACACCCCCTCATGGCAATTCCCCCGATTGAAGTGCAGGCCTTCGGTCAGAGTATCTGGACCGATAACATCTCGCGTGACCTGATCGAAAGTGGCGAACTGAAGCAACTCGTTGAGGAAGGCGGCGTCATGGGCGTTACGTCCAACCCGTCGATCTTCCAGAAGGCCATCGGCGGCACCACCGACTACGACGACATGATTCGCGTCCATCTGGATGCAGACGCGCACGACATCTACGAGAAGCTGGCGATTCGTGATATTCAAGATGCTGCGGACATCCTGCGCCCGGTCTTTGACCAGACGGACGGCCTGGATGGCTATATCAGCTTGGAGGTGTCGCCGTTGCTGGCAAACGAAACCGACGGCACACTGGCCGAGGCCCGTAAGCTGTTCGCCGCTGTGGGCCGCCCCAACGTGATGATAAAGATTCCGGGGACGGATGCCGGGGTACCCGCCATCGAGGACGCCATCGCCGACGGCATCAACATCAACGTCACATTGTTGTTCTCCGTCGAGAACTACGAGGCGGTGGCCCTGGCGTATATCAAGGGATTGGAGCGCCGCCTGGAAGCCGGCGAGGACGTGACCGGCGTTGCTTCCGTTGCAAGTTTCTTCTTGAGCCGTATTGACGTGGCCGTAGATAAAATCCTCCAGAACAACATCGTTTCTGCCCAGGGCCGTGAGGTCAGCCGGGTGACAGCCAACCGTAAATTGTTGGGCAAGGCGGCCATTGCCAACGCCACCCTCGCCTATCAGAGCTACCAACGGCTGTTTGAGGGCCAACGCTTCGCCAAACTACGCGAGTCTGGCGCACAGGTCCAGCGTCCGCTGTGGGCATCTACCAGCACCAAAGACCCGAACTACCCGGACACAATGTACATTGATAACCTGATCGGTAAAAATACCGTCAATACTGTGCCGCCAGAAACCTACGACGCCTTCGCCGACCACGGCACCGCCGCCCAAACGCTCCCCGCAGACGCCCAAGCTGCCCACAACATCCTGGACCAACTGCTAGAGGTGGGTATCCACATGGACAAAATCACCCAGCAGTTACAATACGACGGCGTCGAGAAGTTCATTGACGCCTTCGAGACGCTGATTAACCAGGTGGAGGCCAAGCGTGTCGCCCTCAAGACGGGGATCATGGCGCGGCAGAAGATCGCGTTGGGCATCTACCGCGAGAAGATCGAGGACACCCTGAGCCACCTCGCCAAAGACCACACCAACGCCCGCATCTGGAACAAGGACGCGACCGTCTGGAAGGACAGCCCGACGGTGATGGAGAAGATCAACAATCGTCTGGGCTGGTTGGACGTACTGGACACCATCGACATTGAACGGCTCAAGGCGCTCCAGGCGAAAATCAAGGGCGAGTTCGCGCATGTGGTGCTGCTGGGCATGGGCGGGAGTAGCCTCGCGCCGGAAGTCCTCATGACGACCTTCGGCAATGCTGACGGCTTCCCGGACCTGCGCGTGTTGGACAGCACCAACCCGGCCCAGGTCGCCGCGATTCGTGACGGTGTAGACCTGAACAAGACGTTGTTCGTCATCGCCAGCAAGAGCGGTGGCACCATCGAAACGCTGTCGTTTTACCGTTACTTCCGCGACCTGGTGAGCGGCAACGGCGACCAGTTCATCGCCATCACCGACGCCGGGAGCAAACTCCAGACAATTGCCGAGGAGAACAACTTCCGCGACGTGTTCGTCAATCCGACGGACATCGGCGGACGCTACAGCGCCCTGAGCTACTTCGGGATGGTCCCGGCGGCACTCATCGGCCTGGATATGGACCGCCTGTGGGTGGCAGCAACCAACATGATAGAGGCGGTCGGCGCACAAATCCCGGCAGACCAGCATCCGGGGATGTGGCTAGGCGCGTTCATGGGGCGCATGGCGGAGGAGGGCCGCGACAAGCTGATGATCTTCGCCAGCGACGGCATCCGCAGCTATGGCGACTGGGCGGAACAGTTGATCGCGGAGAGCACGGGCAAAGAGGGCCATGGGGTGCTCCCGGTGGTCGGCGCGAGCATCGGCAAGCCCCACGACTACGGCAGCGACCGGGCCTTCATCTACCTCAAGCTGGAGGGCGACCCCAGCAACGCCGAGATGGACGAGGGCATTAAGCGGATTCGGGAGGCCGGGCACCCCCGCCTCACCCTGATTCTCAACGACAAGTACGACCTCGCCGGGGAGTTCATGCGCTGGGAGTATGCAACTGCCGTGGCGGGGAAGCTACTGAAGATCAACCCGTTCGACGAGCCGAACGTCAGCGAGGCGAAGGCCAACACCAACGAACTGCTGTCTCACTACGCCCAACACGGTGCCCTACCGGAGCCAGAAGCAGCCATCAGTAACGATGCGGTGGTGTTGTACGCGCAGCCGTCTACGATCAATCCGTTGGGGGAGCTGATTCGCGCTCACAACTTCGACGCGGACAGCCTGACGGACACCCTCGCCGCGCAGATTCTCGGCACGGAAGCAGGGGACTACTTCGCGCTGCTGACCTATGCCCCCACCACGCCGGAAACCACCGCCCAACTCGCGGAAATCCAGCGGCAACTGCGGCAATACACCCGCCGCGCCGTGACCTACGGTTACGGCCCACGCTACCTGCACAGCACCGGGCAGTTGCACAAGGGCGGGCCAGACAACGGCGTGTTCTTCCAAATGACGCACGAGGACGCCGCCGACATGGACATCCCAGAGGCGGGCTATAGCTTCGGGGTGTTGAAGGCGGCCCAGGCTGCCGGGGACATGAAGGCGCTCGCGGACCACGACCGCCGGGCAATTCGGATTCACGCCAAGTCCGAGGATATTACCCCTGCGTTGGATGCGTTGATCGAGGCGTTGAAGGTCGTCGCGGAACGGCGCAAGTAACCACGCGGCCATCCTAGCTCAAGCCCCCCTGTCGCAGGCACAAGGGGGCTTTTGCTATTCTGGCGGTGGCTTCGGTTTGCGCTTCGCCTTCTCGCGAATGGCAGAATCTTCCTCACCCTTGGCAAGCCCCACGCCACAATCGACTCCACCGCCCCCAACAACGCCCCGTAAGGGGGAGGGGTCCGGCAGGATTTGTCTCCTGAATTTATCCCAAATTGGCGCGATGACCTGCTGTTGTGCGGTGCAGATGAATTGTTCGCCCGGAGTGTGGAGCAACACGGGTGGGTTATGCTGTAACGACGACCTCCGCACCGGGTTCGACTTGTTGCACAATCCGCCGGAAATCCAGCTTATGCCTCTAGCATTGCCTCAACTGCGCGTACTGTAGCGCCAGGACCGGGGGGCTTTTCTTCCCACAGTGTCGGGACGTGGCGCTTTAGCCCTGGTAGTTGGCTGGCGGAAACCGCCGCATCGTTGACCGGGGTTGTGGGTTGTCCTGTCGTGACCATGTGCGATGTCTCCTCAATCTCAAGCTAGCGCACTGCGCCGAGTGTGTCCCGCAGCACGGCGACCACCCGGTCCCGCTCCTTGCGTGCGCCGCGCCAGTAAAACCAGCCGAACATCCCCAGCGGCGGCAGAAACAAAATCGCGACGAACAGCCCAACAAACCACGTCAGGCCAATAATCAGCGCCAACAACGCCAGCACCTCCGTCGCCTGGAGGTAGAGCCTGGCAGACGCCTCGCCACTGATATAGGTGGCCCCGTCATCGAGGCGGTTCATGTAGCCGCGCAGCTCAATCGGGGCCGGTTCGCGCTCCCGGATGGTGAAGGCGTAGGTGTTGTGGTTCTCGTTCTGGATGTGAACGTGGGTTTGCGGGGACCAGGGATCGAGGTCGCGCAGGTCTTGCATGGCGGCCACGCGGGACACACAGGTTTCGAGCGGGGTAGGGGCAACGAAGTCAAAGTTGACGATGTGTTCGTAGTCCCCCAGATTGTAGGGCAGGCGAAATTTGCGCTTAGGGATGGTTTGGAGCTTGTACTTGTCGAACATTGGGCGGTTCCTGCTGCTAACTGGACGATGGCGCGGTTGGGTTCTGCCTTCCCTTTGTGCAACATAGTATAACCGAAGATGGCGATTTAGCTGTTTTGCTTTCTGTCTGTTTAGCCGGTGGTAAAAGCGCGGTGAATACAATTTGTGACCTGGTATTGCCCCGTGTGCTAACGGCCAAAAGCCGTAAAAGCCAGTAGCGGCATTGTCCACGAATCCACATGGGACCCATCGGTTTCCGACTTCCACTGCTCTTGTCTTGGCCCCTCCCTTGCGCGATCCTCAGAAACCCACCACAATATGCCGCATGAATGACCAGAACCCTACCCCCAACGACCCGAACCCCGACGAGGCACGCTTCGCGCCTGCGGCGGGTGCCCTGCCGGATGATGTGCCGTCATCCCACAGTGAGCCGACCGCCAAGTTACCGACGACGCGGGCCTTGCCGACTGCACCGGACGATGCCGATGAGGAACCCGGGACCATCCCGCCGCCCGCCCCCGCCTTAGAGATTGACGTGGAATCTGCGTTGGGGGCCGTCTCCAACCTGGATGAGATGATCGCAGAGCAGGAGGCAGCAGAAGAAGCGGAACGCCGCCAGCAGCGCGAGGCACAAGCGGCAGTACGCGCTCGGCAACGCGCAGCGGAGGCGCTCGAACGCACGCGCCAGGAGGAGATTGAGCGTCAGGCGTATGCTGAGAAGGCGAAAGTCGCGGCGGCGGAAGCGGTTATCCGTGACGAGGAGGCGCGACTGGAGGACATTCTCGCCAACCCGATGCCGCGTCCGCAGGTGCTAGAGATGGGACGCGGCAGTCTCATGTCGATTTTACCGGGGGCAGCCCTGGCAGGCATCGGCGCGTGGCTGACATTCGCCTACACCACCGGGAGCGCCCCACCACCGACGACCGTCGTCGCATTGTTGCTGGGGCTGTTCGCGCTGGTGCTGGTGCTCGGCTGGATGAGCGCGGGGCGGTGGAACCGGGGTGTGCTGTTCATGGCGCTGTGGGGGATGCTGTCGGCAGGGGGTGTCTATGCAGCCGGGACGGTCCTTGGCGTGGGTTTGCCAGCGTTGTTGGTGCTAGCCCTGGGCGGGGCAGTGTTCCTCAGTGGCGTGATTGCGCGTCCTGTAAGTGGCGGGGCAGTGTTGTTCGGGCTGATGCTGTTGGTGGGCGGGGGGGTGGCGCTGGCCGACGCACTGGGGCAGATGCCGCCGGTGGTGTCCGATGTAATTGGGACGGGGTGGGTTGCGGTGGCAGTGATTGCGGGTTTGGTGCTGATTCTGCCGATCTTCCGGCGGCTACGGGGTTAGGGGCGGCCCTTGCACATTGCCATTGACGCCAGTCGCACGACCGTCCCCCATGTGACCGGGACTGAACACTACGCGCTGGAGATGATTCGCGGGGTCATCCGGCTAAACGACACACGCGAGCAACCCCACCGCATCACACTCTACTTTCGTGACCAGCCGGACGATGCCCTATTCCCTAAATCCGACCATGTGACGCACAAGGTACTACCGATGCCGCGCCTGTGGACGCAAACGGCGTTCGCGGCGGCGCTATGGCGGGACCGCCCGGATGTGACGTGGGTGCCAGCGCACACGCTGCCGTTTCTCATGCCGGGGCGGACGGTGGTGACGGTCCACGACATCGGCTACCGGGTGTACCCGTCCGCGCACCCGCTGCGACAGCGCATCCCCCTCGAAATTTACACGCGCTTTAGTCAAAGACGGGCGGACCTCGTAATTGCGGACAGCCAAGCGACGGCGAATGACCTGACACGCTACTATGGTACGTCCGCGCAGAAAATCCGGGTGGTGTATCCAGGGGTGACGCCGCCCAGCGTCACGGGCGACCTAGCAGCGGTGCGGGACAAGTACGGCATCCCGGAACGCTACTGGCTGTTCATCGGGACGTTGCAGCCGCGCAAGAACATCGCCGCGATTGTGGGCGCGTATCACCAGTGGCGGGCGGCGAATCCGCGCTGCCCGGCGGCGCTGGTGTTGGCTGGCGGACGCGGCTGGAAGTTCAACGAGCAGTGGGTGGCCGGCGACGGCGTGATCCAGACGGGCTACATTGACGAGGTAGACAAGGGGGTGCTGATGGCGGGGGCCTTCGGACTGGTGTTCCCATCACTGTATGAGGGCTTCGGCTTCCCGGTGGTGGAGGCGATGGGATTGGGGACGCCTGTGGTCTGTTCGGATACGTCGTCGCTGCCGGAACTCGGTGGGGAGGCGGTGATGTACGCCAAGCCGCGTAACATCCGCATGATAGCCGATCATATGAACATCTTGACGGAGGAGTCGGACCTTCGGGCGGCGCTGATTGAGAAGGGCTACGCGCAGGCGGCGAAATTCCGGTGGGATGACGCGGCGCGTGATGCGCTAGCGGCGTTGGAGGCGGTAGCATCCCAATGACCCGGCGTATCCTCTGCGTGCAACTGGCCGACATTGGCGACCTTGTGCTGACGACGCCCGCGCTGCGGCTGCTGCGTGAGCACCTGCCGGACGCGCACATCACGCTGCTGACCACACCGCACGCCGCGCCGATCATCCCTGACGACCTGACCGAAGACATAATCACCTTCGACAAGCACACGTTTGACCGGGTTTCGGCGCTGGTGCGTCCGGCCAATGCGCGGAAGCTAGTCGCGTTGGGTGGGGCCCTGCGGGGCGGGGACTATGACACAGTGGTCTACTTCCATCACTTTAGTACGTGGTTCGGCGTCCTCAAGTTCGTGGGCATTGCGCTGGCATCCGGCGCGAAAACACGGGTCGGGTTGCGGAGCGAGCGGACGCCATTTCTCAACGCGGGGATTGATGAAGCGGGGTTCGGGGCAGTGTCGCAGGTCGAATATTGGACGCAGTTGGTTGCGGTTGTCGGTCCGCTCTCGCCCTCACCCCAAACCCCTCCCCCAATGGGAGAGGAGCTTCTCAAGAAATCCAATCTCCCCCTGCTCCCTGAGGGAGAGGGCCACCCCCGTATTGCAATCCACGCCGGGAGCGGGGGCTACGCTACGGCGCGGCGTTGGGAGCCTGCCAAATTCGCGGCGGTTGCGGCGCGGTTGATGGAGAACCACGACGCACACATCGTCTTTGTGGGTGGTCCGGGCGATGACACGGGCGCGGTCATCGAACAGTTGCCGGGTACGGCCCGCATTACCGACCTGACCGGGAAAACCACGCTCCCCCAGTTGGCATGGCTGCTAGAACGCTGCGATCTGTTCATCGGCGCGGACAGCGGGGTGATGCAGGTGGCGGGAGCGGTGGGTGTCCCCGTGGTGGCGATCTTCGGGCCGTCGAATAGCGCGGCGTGGCAGCCGATTGGAGGCCATAACGGCATTGTCACGTCTGCGCCGCGCTGTGCGCCGTGTAGCTACGTCGGGACGGGGGTCGGCCTGCGGGACGGGTGCGCGGCGCGAACGTGCATGAAGCTGGTCACGCCGGAGATGGTGCTACACGCCGCCGAATCCTATCTTGTAGGGACGCGCAACGGCGTGGCCGCCATACACGGCCTGCTGCGCCCGGTTCCCCCGGTCCCAGCAAACCGCGAGCGCGTGACGATCCTCGGTGTGCCAGTGGACAAACTCACCTACGAGACGTGGCTGGACTACATCGCAGCCTGGATTGCGGCGGACGACGGGCTGCATCATATGTGTACCGTCAACCCGGAGTTCGTGATGATCGCACAGCAGGACCTCAACTTCTACAACATCCTGAACCGGGCGGATTTGTGTCTGGCGGACGGCGTGGGCTTGCTCTACGCGGCGCGGTACCTGGGCGATGTGTTGCCAGAGCGCGTCACCGGGAGCGACGGTGTCCCGGCGATAGCAGAACGGGCGGCGCAGGAGGGCTGGCGGCTGTACCTGTTGGGCGCGTGGGAAGGCGTCGCAGAACGGACCGCTAACGTGTTGCGGGAGCGGTATCCGGGGGTGAACATCGTCGGGACGTACAGCGGTTCCCCACGCCCGGAGGACGAGGACGAGATTGTGGCGCGGGTGAATGCCGCGAATGCCGATGTGCTGTTCGTCGCGTATGGTGCGCCCGTGCAGGACAAGTGGATTGCGCGGAATGCACCCCGGCTCAACGTGAGGGTGGCTATGGGCGTTGGCGGGACGTATGACTACATCGCGGGGGATGTGCCGCTTGCGCCAGGGTGGATGCGCCGGGCGGGGTTGGAGTGGCTGTTCCGGCTGGTGCGGCAGCCGTGGCGGACACGGCGGCAGCTTCGGCTCCCCGCATTTGTGCTGAGTGTGCTATGGTGGAAGCACCGCCCGATTCGGCATAGGTGAGGCGATCTATAGCCGTGCGGACTACGCACAACTCCCGACGAACTTTGACCGCTACGCCCCGGCGGACCAGGCGTGCATCTGGGCGGTGATGGCGCGGGTGGGGGTTGCGCAGGGATAGCGTGGTAGGGGACTTACAGAGAACGAGAAAAGAGGACATCATGCAAGATCAACTTCTGGAAAGGATTACGATCAACCCGGAGATATTTGGCGGAAAGCCGATTATTCGTGGCCGGCGGTTAGCGGTTGAGCATGTCCTGGGCATGTTGGCTGCTGGTGACAGCACAGGGGATATTTTAGATGCTTATGACTGGCTAGAACCCGAAGATGTGCAGGCGTGTCTGGTGTATGCTCATCGCGTTGTTGGACGAGAACGTGTCGAGCTTCTAATCACGGGTTCGTAAACGTGAAAATCCTGCTGGACAGTTGTATCTCTACAAAAATTGATGACCAACTCATAGCTGAAGGACATGAGGCTGAAGCTGCGTTGGATTGGCCGTCCGACCCCGGCGATAAGGCTATACTCGCCCATGCTCATGCCAATAAGCAAATTCTCGTTACGCTAGACAAAGACTTTGGCGAGTTAGCAATCGTTCAGAAACTATCGCACACGGGTATTATTCGGCTTGTAGATATTTCGTTGACGCAGCAAGCCAGTATTTGCCATCAGGTTATCGAAAAATACGGTGGCGAACTCCAAGACGGTGCTATCGTAACCGCATATATTGATCGCGTTCGCATTCGATCCGAAAATCATGAATAGCGCACAACCACTTATGCTGACAATATCCCCTCATCCGGGCGGTGATGGCGCGGGTGCAACAAGAACACGGCAGCGCATGACCCGCCGCCTAGCATACACCTTCATCCCCCTACTCATCATCTTCACGGGGATTGCCCTCCGGTTGGTGTTGCACGACGTTCACGGGCTGGAGGGCGACGACGCCTTCAGCCTTGCGTTGAGCCGCACCCCCATAGCGGAACTTATTCCCGGCCTGTTTCGGCTCGAACTCGATATTCACCCCCCCTTGCACTTCCTACTCGTCAAAGGGTGGACGGCCCTTGCTGGCGACTCGTTGCTGTCCTTGCGCTACCTGAACATTCTCACCGATGCGCTGATTGGGGCGTTGCTGGTCGCGGTGACGCGGCGAATCACGCTGCACACCGGGAATCTGGTGGCGGTGCTGTGGGCGCTGAACCCGTTGTTGATCGTAGGCGGGTGGCTGGTGCGGATGTATACGTTACTTGGCCTGTTCACGATGGCCGCGTTGGTCTGTGTGACGTTGGCCGTCACCGGGCGGCGCTTCTGGACTTGGACGGCGCTGGCGGCGCTGGCGGTGCTGTTGGCGCTGTATAGTCACATCACCGGGGCGGTGGTATTCGCGGCGACGGGGGCGGCGCTGGTGGGGTATGCGTGGCCGCGATGGGGACATGTGGCCGGGGTTGTCGGCCTGTTCACACTGGTGGGGCTGCTCTACCTGCCGTTTGCGTTACCGACATTGCGATTGGCGCTGTCTGGCGCAGACCTGGGCGCGTCCGTAAACCCGGCGAACGCGGTCCCGGTCTGGGAGATTCCGGCGGCGGTCACAGCGAACGCGGTGGCGTACCGGGCGGATTTGCCGAGCGGGGTCCTGTTGGCGCTGGTGCTGACGGTGTTGCTCATTGACTTCGTCCCACGCTGGAACGCGAGACGCAACCCAGGGCGAACGCTCGGTGGGTTACAGGTTGCAACAGGCCGAATTGCGATTGGTGGCGCGTGGCAGGTCCCGGCGGCGGTGTGGGTATTTGTGGTGGTGGGCGGCGCGGGGATTATGGCGCTGGGGATGACGGGCCTGTACAAGCCGCGCTACGTGGTGCCGTTTGCGCCGCTGTTGTTACTGCCGCTGGCATGGAGCACCGGGCGTCTGTTCTCGCGGGATCGGTTGAGCGGCGGGCCGCTGGCGCTGTTGTTGGTCGGGGCGGCGGCGTTGGGTTTGTGGACGTTGCCCGTCTATGGGTGGCGCGACGACT
>CAYWZS010000053.1:0-27359 GCA_964462905.1 uncultured Anaerolineaceae bacterium | reverse complement strand
CACCGCCAGGTTAAAGCGCCCCGGTGTGCGGGTGATGTCCAGCAATGGGAGTTCAGCCAGTAGCGCGAACGGCAACGGGATAAAGGTGGCCCGTCCGTCCACGGTGATGCCGAGCGGCGTGTCGAACACCTTCAGCACCGGGCCGAGCGACAGCACCCAAGCGCCCAGTGCCGCATACGCCCAGTGCCGCGCCGCCCGCTCGCGCCACAAGCCGACGATTGCCAGCAGTCCCGCGACAAGGCCAACGTAGCCGAAGCCCTCCACAATGTTCGTCCCGATGACGCTTGACGACCACGGCGGCGCGTGTGGCGCAAAGAACGACGGCGACGCAAACGCGAGTAAGTCCGCGCTGAAGCGAATGACCCCCGCTGGACGGACAGCGGACGGGTCCGTGAGTTGTTCGACTAGCGCCGGACCAACAAACCAGGCCGCCAACAGGCCGCCGAGCGCCACCGCGCCTGTCATCCGGCGCAGGCCGCGCCAGTCCCGCCGGGCAAGCGCGATCCCAAACACAGTAAGCGTCAGCGGCGCAAGGACGTAGATCAGGGTCATGGTACTGCCGAGCAGGGAGAGGACGAAGCAGATCGTAGTTTTGATGATTGTGACACGATGGCCCGCTCCCTTAGGGCGAGGGGGGAGAACATTTTGTAGGGACAAGGCCTGCCTTGTCCGCAGATTGGTTACGTTGTTGTGGTTGAGGGCCAACAATCCCGCCATATACAACGGCACCGGCCACAGCGCAATGATCCCCAGGTGGCTCGCGAATAGATGCCCCTGAATTGCTGGGTAGGTCGCAAATATGGTCCCCGCAACCAACGCCGCCGGGACTGCGCCGTTGCGCCCGTTAAGCAACTGCCGCGCCAACACGAACAGCGCCCAACCATTCAATGATAGCCACCATAAAGCCTGAAGGTTATAGGCAACCGGGAGCGGTATCCCACCCAATGCCAGCAACCATGCTGGGAAGCTCTGGAACGGGATGGCCCACAGCCAACGCCCCGGCAGCCCGTCCGGGTGGGCCAACAGCGGATGCGTGAACATCGGTCCCCCGGTACGCAGCGTCTCCGCGTGCCACCACATATGCCGCGCATACTCGTAAGCGTCGCTCTCCGGCGCACCGATGAAAGCGTTGTTCAGGTTGAGTGCCAGCGGCCACGTCATCACCACCGCCAACAAGAGGAAAAATCCGTAGGGGAGCAGGTGACGGCGGATCATTCGACAGCGACTTCCCCAAGTTGCGCCCAACTACTTTCGGTCCCTGGTACATCCCCCCTCACAGCGAGCCGGGTCACGTCCGGCAGCGTGTACCAGCCGACGTAAACCGTATAGTCGCCGGGGGGAAGCGCATCCAGCAGAATTGTTTCGTAGGGAGCGCGGGTGGGTTGGTCGTCCTGTAGCGCCGGGTTGCCGTCCGCGTCCAACACGACGACGAAACGCGCCCAATTTTCCGGCGGCGCTGTCATATAGGCCCAGGCAAGGTGCAGCGCGTCTGGCTGGATTTCGTAGCTGTATAGGGTGATCGTGCCTCCGAAGGTGATCGGTGGTGTATCGGCGGCGGCGAAGTCCGTGAGCGTCAGGTCCCGCACCCGTTGGCGGTCACAGTCCAGCGCCGGGTCGGGGGCATCCGGGCAGCCCGGCGGACGGCGGTCCAACAGTGTGTAGCCGGATGCCAGCGGCAGCCGTGTTGCCGAATCATTGACGGTCAAGGTTGCCCACCCGCTTGACGGCGCGTAGACGCTCAGACGGTCGCCCTGTGGTACGGCCAAAAACGGTGCGGGTTCGGTGGGGTCTGGAACCAGCCACAGCAGGTAGTCGTCGTCGCTGTAGGCCGGGCCGCCCAAGCGAGCGATTGCGTTTTCCTCAACCGCGCCGGGGCCGTCCTCGTTATCCCAGCGCCGATGCAGAATCACGGCCTCGGCGTTGGCGGCGTCCAACAGCGCCGGGTCCAGCGTCCACTGGAGCGTTGCCAACCGCGCCGGGTCAACCGGCGTGCGCCGCGTGACGTGCCCAGCGATGAGGGGGCGCTCGTGGCGCGTTTGCAGGATCATACCGCCCTTGGCCGCCAGTAGATGATCGTAGGGCAGGTTGAGCACAGCTTCCACGTCTGCCTCGTCCATTAACGCGACCAGCGGCGCGGCGTCGGGATAGGGCGTGGTGTGCAAGTGCGGCCACCCGTCCCGCCATGAGACATGGTATTCAAACGCAATGACGGTAACTAACGCAACGACAATGGTCCAACGTAGGCCCTTCCCCCCCCAGCCCGCTCTCTGCGTGCGTAGAGGGGATTTAGGGGTGAGGTTGTGGTCCAACACCCACGCGGCCCCGTAGCCCCCCAGCACCGCCACCGCCAACCCCACCACGAAGTTAAACCGCGCAGGCGTCCGGGCGATGTTGAGGACGGGTAGGTCCATCAGCAGCGCCCACGGCAACACGATATGTGTGTGCACCCCCGCGACCGTCACGGACAATGGCTCCCCGGCAACTTTGAGCAGCGGTCCCAGCGACAGCATCCACGCGACAAGCGCCAGCAGTCCCCACGGACGCGCCGCCGGAACACGCCACAGCGCCAATAACGCCAACACCGCCGGAACCAGCCCCACGTAGGCCGTGCCCTCAACGTTGTTCACGCCGCCCAGTACAGACCGCGAGTAAGTTAAATCCGAGAACAGCGGGTTGTAAAACGACGGGGCGACGACGGCCAACAGGTCCGCGCTGTACAACACATCGCCGCCTTCCGGCGATAACGGCGAGTCCAACTGTTCTAGCGCCACCGGGCCAATGAAAACCAGCGCCAGCACCCCGCCCAACGCCGCCACGCTCACAATCCGCGCCGCCCAGCCCCACGCCCGTGTGATAATCGCCCAGGCGAACATCACCAATGACACCGGGAACAACGCATACACCAACAGCAGGTTGTTGCCCAACACACTCACGAGAAACGCCAAGGGGGTAACAAGGATGCCGATGTGTTGAGAGGTTCCTCTCCCCTCAGGCGAGGGATTTAGGGTGAGGGCGTGATGCCCCCGCAACCCCAACAGCCCCAGCGCGTACAGCGGCACGCCCCACAGCACTAGCAGCCCGGTATGCGACGCGATGAGGTGGCCTTGCACCGTTGGGTACAGTAGAAATATGCTCCCAGCCAGTAGCGCGGCGGCGACGTGTCGCGTCAGCCGCCACACGAGAAAGTAGGCGCTCCAGCCGTTGAGCGCCAGCGTCAACAACGCTGCCAGATTATAGGCAGCCGGGAGCGGCATCACGAGGGCAAACAGCCACGCCGGGAAGCTCTGAAACGGATTCCCCCACAGCCACGCCCCCCCCAACCCATGTGGATAGCCCAACAGCGGTTGATGAAAGATCGGCTCCCCCGTGCGCAGCGCGTGGTTCATCCACCAGATGTGACGGGCGTACTCGTAGGCGTCGCTGAAGGTGTCCCCGATGAAGTGGCCCGAGAAGACGCGGACCAGCGGCCACGTCAACGCGACAGCCAACAACAGATAACCCAGATAGACGATAAGATGACGACGCAGGCGCGTAGGTGGCATAGATTCCTGAGAGCATCACGGGCTGCAAAAGCGCTACGCATTGTAGGGCAATGTGGGGTTAGCGGACAAGGTGCGGCCCTGTCGTCAGCTTACGGGGGATCGCCGTCTGTGGGGGGCGCGTTATCGGTGTTGATCGGATTACCGTCCTCATCGTAGTTCGCTAGGAAAGTTGCTAGGTCTACCGTGAAGCCGCCCGCGTCACCTTCTTCGAGTCCCTTTTGCATTTTCATAATTGGGAACGGGTCTACGGGTTTATCATCAACACCCATCATGTCACGAATAGCGTGAATCTCCATCGTGGTGATATTCGCCATCGTATTGTGTTCGTCGTCAAGTTCCTTGGTGCCGAAGGCCCGGTGAAACGCAATCCGCTGGAACTGCACACTTGCCATATTCGCCACCAACAGCGAGTTCGGGTTAAAGCCCCGCGCCTTCAAGTCCTCCTGGCGCACCATGAGCATACTCACGCCCAACAGGGCTACGCCGACCCACTGCACGCCCGTTAACCGCTCATCGAGGAAAACTGCCGCCAGCAACAACGCCACCGCAATCTCCGACAGGGCAGTGATCGCCGTTTGCAGGCTGCCCATGAACTTGACCCCCGCGAACAACAACAGGCGCGAGAGCGCGGTGGACAGCCCCAAGAAGAAGATCGGCGTCATGATCGCCCCCAGGTCCGCCGGGGCAATAGGCTCCCCCACAGGCAACCAGGCCATCGTCACAATAACCGCCATCGTCGTCAGGATGTAGAGTGTCGCCGTTGGTGCGGGCATCTCGAACACAACATACTGGCTCAAAATCAGGGTTCCGGCGAACATCATCGCCGCCGCCAACATCAGCCCCACCCCCAACGCGCTCACGCCGCCCGCACTGAACCCCGTGATGACGACCAGCCCCAACAGCGCCAGCAACACCCGCAACCACACATGCCGGGTGATGCGCTCTCCGCCGATGCGCGTCAACAGCAGCGCAAATACCAGGTATGTCCCGTTAATGAGTTGCGTGAGCGAGGCGGATAACTCGTTGAGGCCGCTGTAGTAGAACAAGGAGCCGATCCCGTTAATCGTCCCGATGATAATGCACCCGCTCAGGCCCGCCGGGTAGATGAAGATGAAGCGCCGGAAGAACAGCCCATAGGCCACCCACAAAATCAGAATCGCCATAATGGTGCGGACAGCCGCCACAGTGAACGGGTCCGCCCCGGCGTTGTTCGCCATCTTCCCGAAGATCGGTGCCATCCCCAGGAAAACGGGCGTCATAACCGTGGCGAGTACCCCCTGAATCGGAAATTTTCTGGCGTTAGCAGGCATCACTCAGGATGTTGTGTTCAGCTTCTGCGACAGAAGTGGGTTCTTGGCATGTTTAGAGACACGCGCCACCAGCGGCAACGTGACAGTGAACTTGCTACCGGGTGGGTTTTCGTAGTCGCGGCCTGTGCTGGTGGCTTTGATCTCGCCCCCGTGCGCCTCGACAATCCCCTTGCAGATCGCCAGGCCCAGGCCCAAGCCACCAGCGGCGAAGGCCGTCTTGCTGGTGGAGTGCAGTTGCGGGTCGTTGGCCGTGTGGAACCGCTCAAAGATAAGTTCGATGTCCTCTGCCGGGATGCCGATGCCCGTATCCGCAAACGTCAGGTAGACGTTGGCCTCGTCTGTAAGGGCGCTCACAACGACTGTGCCGCCGTCTGGTGTGTACTTGATCGCGTTGCTTATGAGGTTATCCAGCACCAATTCGATCATGTCCTCATCGGCGCGGATGCTCTTGGGCAGGCTGTCCTGCTGGACGGTGATCGCCAGGCTTCGCATCTCGATGGCGGCGGCGTACTTGTACAGCAGTTTATCCAATAGGGTTCGCAGGCTGGTGTGGCCCAACGACAAGTCCATCTGGTCCGTCATGATACGGCTGATCGTCAAAATTTCGTTGACAATGCCATGCATTCGCTCGACCGCCTCCACCAACCCATCAATGAGCGAGTCTTCCGGGTTGTTCTCACGCATTGCCTGGATTTCTGGGCTGTCCTGCAACAGCCGACTGTAACCGTAGATCAATGTGAGCGGGGTACGGAGTTCGTGCGCGGTAATTTGGATGAAGGTGTCTTTGATCTTGTCTAGCTGGACAAGGTCTTTGTTCTTCACCTCCAACTCGCGGATGCGCGATTCCAGGTGGGTGACCACCTCCCGCGTGTAGACGGTCTGCGCGGTTTCCAGGCGGTGCTGGTCGATCTTGTCGCGCCCGCCTTGCAGGTAAAACTCCAACTGGCGCGGTAATGCCTCAATATCTAACGGTTTCGTGAGGTAGCCGTTGATCCCGGCCACCATCGCGAGGTCCCGTTGTTCGGCGTGGTCAATGGCCGTGAGTGCCACCACCGGGATCGCCTCGAAGCGTTCATCGCTGCGGAGCATCGTCGTGAGTTCGCGCCCGGTGATGTCTGGCAGATTGATGTCCGTTAGGATCAGGTCAATGTCCTTGGAACGGGCGATGTCGATCCCTTCCAGGCCGCGCTCCGCCACAATCACTTGGTACCCGGCATAACGCAGTGTCCGGTCCACAAGCATTCGACTGGCGGGGTCATCTTCTATGTAGAGAATGGTGACTTTCTTTAACATATTGCCCCTCATCATGGCACCAATCCAATACCCATTAGCATAACCAACAATGAGCGCATACGCCACGACGACCCCTGCAAAAACAGGGCTTTTGCGAAGTCAGTCAGCCCACCGCATCCAAAATCTGAGCCAACCTAAACGAGCAGGTGTCCGGTTCAGGCGGTAATGGCAGCCTATGGGCCGGACAAGCGAACCGTGCGCTCATGCCTATTGAAAGCAGGAACCTACTGCTAGGCCGTCCATAACCAAGTCGTCGGCCAACATCAGAGCGTTCTTGTAACCAGCGCCTCACCTGAGCGATCATCTGACCCACACAGTCGATGCTGGTTTTGTGGTGCTTGCCGTTCGCTAGATTCGTTTTCTCACTCGGGGCCAACCCTGTCAGAAAGAGCAACGCCCACATTATAAAAAGTCCACAAGCATCTGTATACATCACACCACAAAAGCGAACAGATCGGACACTGGAACAGGACACTACTCTACATGCAATAAGTCGCACTGTTGATAGCAGCATGCTGTGTGTGATGAACAATCGTTTACAGGCATTCTGGATAGAAAAACGCGCTGTGGAATTTAGTCAGGGTAATCCACAGAATCTTGTTATACTTGAAAACAGGTGATCGGCTGTTACTGTGGAGCCGTACCGGGCGTGACACCGAAACCGAGCTAACCGAGCTGCGGTGGGAAACCCGTGATCTGTTCGCGTATTGGGCGCACGCGGCGTCGATGGTCACAAAAGCAGATTACCTGGTTCACGCGGCGAACATGCGCGACAATCGAGAGAATGACGCTCGCTGGTGGCATTGAGTGGCGGAACGTGGTATCAACGGGACAACAGACGATGTCATCGGCCAACTTCGTGGGCGTGGCCCATTGCTCTCTTGTGAGATTGAGGACAACTCCGAGTGGTTAGACAATGACCATGTGTGGTGAAGTGGGCGACACGTCCCACGGGAACCTGCCGGATACTTGAGCGGCGATAAGATCATGAATGCAAAACGGACTGCCGAATTAGAGCAGTCCGTCTAACTTTTAGGCATTTGTTATGCCTAAACTATGGTTGGAGATGGCCGGGATCGAACCGGCGTTCCAGGAAAACGCTCCGGGGCATATCTACAGGCTTAGTCTGTCATTTGTGTTTCGCTTGCGGCTATCTGAACAGACACAGTGTACCACGCGCTAGCCAGGACGGTCACTTGGTCAGCTTAACTGGCGTGAAGCTGAGCGCATTCCGCTGTGAGTGTTGCCCGTGGTCAGCCAACAGAAAAACATCGCACGGACAGCTAACCTCGTAGGGCTAGCGACCTCTCAAAGCTACTTACGCAGCCTGGAGGGCGTAGGTGTTATCGTTTGCACCTAAGTTTAGTTGGCGTTTTTGACGCAGTCGCTCGCCTGCGGCCTGCAATACTGGCACGTCAATTCCTGGTCGAATCCATTACATCCCCATATGTGGTTGTTAAGTTACCATGAAATCAATATAACACCTGTCCGGCACGCTGTCTAGCGTGAACTGTCCTGACCCTATTAGAACCCCGCCAGAACGCGTTCGTCGTTGTAACTCTCTCTCGAAAATAGACCCCCATTTTCATCTCCTTTGGTGAGCGCCAGCTCATGATCAACTACTCAGGTACAACGGGTATGAACGGTTGCCCAACGAAAGCAAGGTACTAGCCACCGGACACTGAACAAAAGTTTGGGCAGAAATGTTCGGGAATAGGGTGCTGGAGGGCTAACAAGCGTTCGATGAAGTCCCAGCCCAAACGGAAAATAGCCGAAGAATTATAACGACACATATAGATTATGTGTCGCCTTGATTACAAGTAGTTACCACGCCCTACCCCAAAATATCGACCAGTGTCTTGTGTTCACCAAAGATTACTAATACATCGCCCAACCGAACCTCGGTTGAATCCAACGGTGTCACCAGCACCTCACCCCCTCTTTCCCAAATAATCACCTCGATTGACAGCGCAACCTTTGAAAACGACGCCTCCAAATCGCCGATTCGCTTCCCCACAAACTGCTTGTGATGCTTCTGCACTTGAAGGCGTACTGTACTATATTCACGACCACTAAATGCAAAGGACTGAGCCACAAAGCTACCCGTCGCAGCACCAATAAAGGCTGGTGCCACCAACTCCGCAGGGCTGATCGCAGCCTGAACGTTTAGATAGTTCTTCATCTGCCGGGCCAATAGCGTGTCGTGAACGCGTGAAACGACCTGAAGCTCTGGATTCATATCACGTGCTAGGGTACTGACATCGAAATTAAGACGATCATCTGCCGTGCAAATTACAATACTTGCCGCACCAAAAATATCCGCCTTGTTGAGCGTGTCAGCGTTATCACCCTCTCCAATAATCGCTCGGCAACCATAGGCCTTTAAGCGAGTTCGCACATGACTATGCATATCATGGTCAATCACTGTGAGTGTGTACCCCATCGACATTAATAAATTAGTGACACGCTCCCCTACATGCCCAACACCCATAACGATAACGTGGTTTTTGTCCGCTGCACTTCTGTTAGAAGCAATCAGATCTACCAAGCGTTGATACTCCGCAAAAACGATGATCGAATCGCCCACCTCAACCACACGCTCTGCATCGGGCGAGAACTCAGGCAAGCTCGCACGCTTTAGCATCACAATAGAAATATCCAACTGCGCCTGAAGGTCACCCACTGCACGGCTCACAAACGGGGAATCTTTAGAAATCTCGAACCGGATCAACGAGTAGTCCTCTCCACCGATATGAAACACCTGCGCGATTTCAATACCAACCGCCGCCCCTGCGAAAGCCGGCGTCGCAAAACTCGATGTGCTGTAGGTCACGTCCACGTTAAACAATTTTCGCAGGCGGGTGGCAGCCTCGTCCTGCCATACACGGCTGACGATTCGTAGGTTGCCATTTAAATCACGGGCACTCATCACGATGTCAAAGTTGATACGATCATCGGACGTACACACGAGCAACGTTGCAGCGGCCTCAATATTCGCTCGCTTTAGCGTTTCGTTGGTACGGGCATCGCCGACAATCCCCAGCACATCCATGTCGTGTAACCACGCCCGCTGCTCAGGTGTGATCTCGCTATTGACGATAATCAAGTTGTATCCCAGACCCACCGTATAGAGTTCTTCGATCACGCGCTCCCCAACCTGCCCCAACCCAACCAAGATGATATGTCGCTGGTACGTGCGGGCAACCGCCTCGTGCCACTCATCAATGCGAGCATTGCGGTTGAAGAACAGTCGCGCACTCTCTGACACGCCTTGCGCCAGAATATACAACCCCACCAACGGCATCGCATACCAAAACACCATCAACAGGAGCGACGTGGGCAAATCAACACCCTCTGGCTGCTGAAACAACATCAATGACAGTAGGATATATGGAACAGATCCCATGGGTATTGGTTGCCCGGTCACAGCTAGGTGAACCCGACTGTACAACAGTGTCCCACTAACCAGTGTCACCAGCAATACAACCAGCGGCCCTCGGAACTCTCGTATTAACGCCAGCGTATCCCGAACATTGGCACGTAACCAGCGCCCTGCCTTCAAGACCCACGAAAACCGCGCATTGAGCCAACGCCGACGCCGTTGCCGACGGCTAAGAATCACCTGTGAGTAGGGCATAGTTTTTGGTCCCCCCAAGGTTGCAGCAAGGTCAAATTCGTCTATCGACAGTTTAACATGTTTTATAGCGGAGACATCAATCATCGTCGTTAGGAAAGGATATGTTGCTGTTGCAAAGTCTGCTATCCAGATTCCTCCCGAAAGCTCAATGCCTCTGCGATGTGTGGCACCTCAATACGTTCACTATCACCCAGGTCCGCAATCGTCCGGGCTAACTTCAACACCCGATGGTAAGCACGCGCACTCAACCGCATCTGCCGTGTCGCTACCCCAACCACCTGTTCAGCCTCCGCCGTTAGCACACATAACTGCTGCACCTCACCTGCTCCCATATCCCCATTGGCAAACATCCCTGGTTGCCCCTCAAAACGCGTAAGTTGCCGCGCCCGTGCTGCTTCCACCCGCGCCCGTACCGCCGAAGACGGTTCCGCACGCTCCGCCCCCAGTAATTTGTCGTATTCCACCCGTGGCACCCGAATATGAATGTCAATACGGTCCAACAACGGACCGCTTAACCGCGCCTCATACCGTTGGATCATGCTCGGCGTACACGTACACTCACGTGTTGTATCCCCATAAAACCCACAGGGGCAGGGATTGTGCGCCGCCACCAACAGAAAGTTCGACGGATACGTCACGGTTCCCCGCGCTCGGCTAATCGTGACCTGCTTGTCCTCAATCGGCTGGCGCATGACCTCCAATGTCCCACGCCCAAACTCGTTGATCTCGTCCAGAAACAACACCCCACGATGACTCAACGACACTGCCCCCGGCTTCGGTATCGTCCCACCGCCGATCAACCCCGCCTGACTGATCGTATGGTGCGGATTCTGAAACGGGCGATGCTGCATCAGTGGCCGCGAACCGTCCAGCACGTCCGCCACCGAGTAAATACGTGTAACCTCCAGGGCTTCCTCCGTTGTCATTGACGGCAAAATACCCGGCAACGCCCGCGCCAGTAGGCTTTTCCCCACACCCGGCGACCCCACCATTCGCACATTGTGATTCCCCGCAACCGCAATCTCCAGCGCTCGCTTAATGTGTTCTTGGCCTTTCACATCAGCAAAATCCGTCACATGATCTGGCGGGGGCAGCGCTCGCATCGCCTCCAGATCAACGGTGACAGGTTCAATCTCGCGCAATCCATACAGGTTCTCGACAAGTTCCCCCAGGGTTGCCAACGGAATCACCCGCACTCCCTGGACCAACGCCGCCTGCGGGGCGTCCGCCACCCCGGTGTACACTGTATCGTATCCATTCTGTTGGGCGGCATGGGCCATCGGCATCACACCCTGTACATGCCGCACCCGCCCATCTAATGACAGCTCCCCCAGGAAGAACGCCCCCTCTAAGGAGGTCAACGGCACCTGGTCTGTCGCTGCCAACACCCCCACCGCAATCGCTAGGTCATACGCCGTGCTGTGCTTAGGAATATCCGCCGGAGACAGATTCACCACATACCCCTTGTTCGGAAATTGCAACCCACTGTTCTTGATCGCCGCCCGAACGCGCTCTCGGCTCTCACGCACTGCACTATCCGGCAACCCCACAATCGTGAAAAATGGCGTTTGAGCACGAGGGTTAAAATCCACCTGAACCTCAATCGGGATGCCCTCCAACCCAATGACAGCGCAAGCATGTGCGATTGCCAGCATGGTATCTTCCCCCTAGTTCTTCTTATCTCGCTCGCGGATCAAACCCTGAATCTGTGCCAGGAAGCGCCGATCATCCACCAAATCCGGGTGATCTGTCGCCTCCTCAAAAGCCACCACCTGCGCGATATACCCCTCAGCCGCGTCTAAGTCTCCATCACGATAGGCCAGATGCCCCAAGTTATAGCGTGTGATCGTGGCCCCGGCATCATTGCCCATCTGCTCGTAAAGCGGCAGCGCTCGCAAATACGCCGCACGCGCCTTGTCGTGACGGTCTATCCGATCATACACCCGGCCCATATTGTTGAGCGTCACCGCCTCGCCACCCGCATTCCCCGCCGCCTGTAGTAAAGCCAACGACTGCTCATAGGTCTTGAGCGCCCGCTTATGTTGCCCTCCCCGGTTGTAGATCGCCCCCATATTTGTGAGTAGCGTTGCCTGAATGTCGCGCTCCCCCTCCTGACGCAGCAGCGCTACCGCCTCGCCATAGATTTTTAGCGCGTCCTCCAGTTCCTCTAACTCCTCATGTAGCCGTCCAATATTTCCCAACATCACCGCCTCGCCCCACGGGTCACCAACCTTCTGGTAAAGTTTCACCGCTTCACGATAACAGGTCTGCGCGTCCTCCTGTTGTCCGATACTGGCGTACATATGCCCAATGCGGTTTATCACACGTGCCTCACCATAGGTTTCCCCGCGCTCACGATACCGTGGGAGCGCCTGGTTGTAGTAGACGAGCGCCCGCGCATAGTCCCCCGACAATCCATAGCAACCGCCAATGCCCTCTAATGCCAGAAGTTCGCCTGTAGCATTATCGTTACCCACAAATGCCCGCCGCGCAGCATTGTAATAGCGCAGCGCCTCGTTCGGGCGGCCAGCAACCGCCAGCAACGCACCACGCAAGGCAGGCAACACACCACTATCGTCCGTTGTCGGCACCCCGTCTCGCACGTCAAACGCCACATGCTCCAACAACACATCCTGTTGGCCGGATGTTCCCAGTGTGTTGGTCGTGTGTAGCGGGATCACAGGCCGCCCACGCCGCCGCGCCGCTTGCAACAACGTGTCATAGGTGTCCGTGTCATCCAACAACAACACAATGAAACGCACCGCGTCCACTTGTTCCGCCGGGTCCTCCGCCACAACATCCAGCAACAGCACCTCCGCCTCATCAACTGTGGAGACAACCAATGCCGCCAATGCTTCCGTTTGGGCCTTATCCGCCCCACCGACTAAAATGTCCAAATTTCCTAATCTCCATTCATGTTAGGTTATTGTATCTCATCATACCGTCCCCCGCTCCACAACGTCCACTTGGCACAGGCGCGTGCGTGGTTCCGGCATCACCTCATCCTGCAACCAGGAAAGTAACAGCTGCGCCGCCCGTTCCCCGGTATACCGCAGATATTGCCGGATCGTGGTCAGGTTCATATAACGAGCCGCCTCGATGTCATCAAACCCGATGACCGCCAGGTCATCGGGTACCCGCAGCCCCATCGTCTGGGCAACGCTTATCACATTGAATGCCTTAATATCGCTGGTGGCGAAAATTGCCGTCGGGCGCTCCGATTGGCCTAAAATCTCGTGGGCCTGTTGTTGGGCTGTCTCACTGCCCAACGGCCCCAGGCTGTACCAATCTGGGCGTTCTGGGATATTGTTGACACGTAGGGCCTCCTGGAAGCCGTCAAAGCGATATTTGTTGCTTGTCACACCGAAGATGCTCTCCAGGTCATCACCAATAAAGGCAATGTCGCGGTGGCCCTCACGAACCAGATACTCCACCGCCAATCGTCCACCCGTCACATCATCAATGACGAGTGTCGGATACCGATCCACCAAATGCAGGCTGTCCACCACAATCACGGGCATCTCTGGGGCAATTTTCCACAGGCCATCATCCAAATGTGGTGGCGTCAGCAGAATAATTCCATCAACGCGCTTTTGGGTAAACAGCGTGCGCAGTTTCCCGGCCAAATCATCCGGGTTACGCACACTATGTAGCACAATATCGTATTTTGAGTCCCACAGAACCGTCTGAATACCCGCCAGCCGCTCCGAAAACGACGGCATCGTCAGGTACGGCGTCACCACACCGATGACCAGCGTCTTGCCGCCAGAGAGCTGGCGTGCTGCCACATTGGGCACATAGTTCAACATATCAATGGTCTGCAACACACGCAAGCGCGTGTCCTCACGCACATTAGGACTGCCATTGATGACACGGGAAACGGTGGCAACACCCACCCCCGCCGCCCGCGCTACATCGCGAATTGTAACAGAAGTCATAACGATAATAAGTCTTTTCGAGTAAATGAGATACAGCATAAGAGAGATACCACGAGATTTCAACAACTAGCCCTAGCAGAGCCACCCCCCACCGCCGTAATATGTATCGTTGACTATGACCACAAATCAAAGGTCGCTTTCATGCAACTCGCCATCGTCACCTATGCCAATCTACCAAACCTCGCTGACGATGACCGCCTTCTGATCCCGGCACTCGCGCCCTATGGGATTACAGCGTCACCCGCTATTTGGAACGATCCTACAATTGACTGGCGCACCTTCGATGCCGTTCTGCTGCGCTCAACATGGGACTACCACCGCGTTGTACCGCGTTTTCTCACATGGCTCGACCACCTCACACATGCCGTAGCTCACATCCTCAACCCGCCTGCTATCGTGTGCTGGAACACGGACAAGGTCTATCTACGTCAACTGGCAGAGGCTGGCGTCCCCGTTATCCCAACCCACTGGGGCACATCCGAAACAGACCTTGCCACCATCATGACAAAGAAGGGGTGGGATTCTGTTATCGTCAAGCCGCGACATGGGGCGACGGGCGAAGGCGCATGGACCGCCACCCTGGATGATCTCCCAACACAACCGCACCCACTGGATTTCCACATGATCCAACCCATCATGCCCCAGATTGCTGCGGGCGAGCTGTCTCTGGTGTATTTTGGTGGTGTCTACAGCCACACCATTCTCAAACGCGCCAAGGCGGGGAACCTGTTCGTGCAGGTGGAACACGGCGGCACCGAAGAATCATATACCGCTTCCGATGACCTCATTGCACAGGGAAAACACGTACTGGATACTGCCGCAACTCAACAGAACACCTCCTCAGGGGCATTCTGTTACGCCCGTGTCGATGGCATTCTGGTCGATGGCGTGCTTCGGCTCATGGAACTGGAACTCATCGAGCCAAGCCTGAGCCTACACCTCGTGCCAACTGCACCGTTTCACTTCGCCAGAACCATTGCAGCCCAACTCGGCCAAAATTAGACCAAAAGCTGAAACACCAGTACGCCAATCCCCAACACATTGAGCACGCCCAACACCCATATCCCAACCATTAAACCACTATTGGGCGTTTCGTCCATCCCGGGGGATCGTGTTGGACGAACATCATCAGGAATCATCCCCAGCAGGTTATCGGCTTCGTCATCACCGCCGTAATCCTCATCGTCGTCATAAGTCTCGTCACTTTCGTCGTAAACATAGTCCGCGCCCATATCATCATCATTATAGTCATAGGCATCCCCCACCCCCTCTTCCTCGTATACATCTCCCAGTACTCCCTCGCTGCTTACATCAGATACAGGCCGGCGGCTGACGGGCGCGGGTGAATCTTCTTCCTCGTCCATTCCAAACGGACCGTCAAAAGCAGAGCCAGATGATGCTGGTGGGGGGTCAAATGCGGCTTCCGCTGAAAAGGAAGAAGCGTCATCTAAACTTTCCGCGTCATCTGCTGTGTCAAAGCCAAAGGGATTATCCCCGGCCAAAATATTATTATCTACTGCAAGGTCTAGCTCATCTAACAGGCGCAAGGCCCCTGCATTGTTGGGGTTAATGATAAGCACATTGTCCAGGCAAGTGCGCTTTTCCTCTGCCGAGTCTACCGCCATCGCCAAAAGTAACCACGCTCGCTCATTGCGTTCGTCAAGCTCGGTCACCCGCAAGAGCAACGTCATTGCGGCATCTTTACGCCCCGCGTCTATCTCACGCTGGGCCTCGTTCAACATTCCCTCGATGTTGGCAGACATGGCAACTTTTGTCCTTAACTTGTCAGTCCGATTTCAGTCCTATGATAGCACGGATGCCATACCCACACACATCTTCACGACCGCTCCCGTTGCCACTTGTCGCGGTTGGCTCCCCTGGCAATCTTCCCGCTGCTCGTCTTAATCAGCCACCCCTCATCTACCAGCTTAACGTAGGTCACAGTCACGGTCGCCTGCGCCACAACTGCGGCCCGGATCGCCTTGTTGATCTGCTTGCGCGTGTCATCGTTGTGTGTGCGGACCTCCGCCACCACCGCCAGTAGTTCGGTTCCCTCGCGCTCGTCAGGAACACCAAAGACCACTGCACGCCCCGGTTTCACCCCTTGGACCGTGTTCACAATTGCCTCAATATCTTGCGGGAAGATGTTCTTCCCCGCGTTGATAATCAAATCCTTTGAGCGCCCCACCACAAACACTTCGCCCTCGTGCATGAACCCCATGTCGCCCGTGCGATACCACCCGTCTTCCGTAAATGGCTTTAGGTCTGGGCGATGATAGTACTCGGTCAACATGCAATCGCTCTGCACAATTAACTCACCGACTTGCCGCTCGTCCTTTTCGAGGCCCTCATCATTGACCACCCGCACACGAGTGCCAGGTATAGGCGGCCCGCACGACACCAGCGGATAATCACCAGCCGACGCATACTTACGGATCTCCAGCATGTCCCGGTCTACGCTGAAAATCTTCGCCGTTGTACCAATAGCTGACTGTGTGACCGCAAAGGTGTTCTCCGCCATCGCGTAGCTAACGGTCAGCATCTCATCGGTAACACCAAACGACCCAAAACGTTCGACAAAAGCCGCATGACTGGCTGCGTGCACGGGTTCCGAGCAGTTCACAAACGCCCGTATAGAATCCAGCCGCACCCCCTCAATATCACGCGCACGCACCCGCCGCGCCATGTGATTGTAGGCAAAGTTCGGTAGCCAGCACAATGTCCCCTGGTATTCATGTATCGCACGCAACAACATCGCTGGACGCGCCACCCAGTCAAACGGTGACATCAGCACCAGCCGCACCCCCTGCACCAACGGCAACATAAACCCGGCAATCAGCCCCATATCGTGATACAGCGGCAACCAACTCACCACCACATCATCCTCACGTAGCCCCAGCACATCGCTATAACTCGCAAGTTGGTTCAACACCGCCCCGTGAGAGAGCGCCACCCCCTTCTGTAAGCCCGTTGTACCGCTACTGTGTTGCAAGAACGCAACATCATCTGGCTCTGGCTCCGAACGAAACTGGACCGTATCCCCCCGTTTTTTCATCGACCCATACACCGGACACGGAACGGTTTGCGCCAATTGTTCCGCAAACGCATCGGTCGTGAACACAGCCCGTACCTCGGATGCCGTGACCAGTTCTGCCATGCTGGCTGCGTAAATATCCGGGTCCAGCTTCTCCGTCAGCGTCGGGAACATAGACGGCACCGCCCCCACCCACAACGTCGCCCAAAACAGATAAATGCTCTCCAGGTTTTGCGTGTGTGCCAGAATCACCAGGTCCCCAAGACCGATGTCGCGCTCCCGCAACACCCCTGCATACTCGCGCACCGCTGCCACGAACTGCACCCGAGACAATGTAACCGGGTCCTGGTCCGTAGCAACATACACCAGGGCAGTTGTATCCTCATTACGCAGCGCCGCAGCGTTCAACAGTGTCTTATACTGGTCACGAGTTGCTTGGCTCAACATGGCTATAAGCCCTGCATTACACGCGCTGTCATTAGGTTAAGCGTGTCCATCTTCTCAACAGTCAAATCGGGGTCCGGGATGTAGACACCAAACACATCCTCCACATAGACGCCCAGGTCTGCCAGTGAAAACGAATCCATCAACCCACCGCTGACAATTCCCTCATCATCCGTTAGCGGATAATCCTCATCACGCACCAACTCACGCAGAATGTAATCACGAATATTGGACTTTACCGTCGCTTCATCCATCTTGTGACGCCTCCTCGATAATCAACTTGGTCAACATCTCACCCAACTGTGCTGCCGCCTCCGGCGTAATGTGGACCGGCGTGTCCGTGAACTGATCTGGCGGCAACACATCCCACCAGTCGTAGTAAGCCCATCCTTCGGACACCGCCAGGTCAGTCATCAATTCGCGGTAAGCATCATATGCCCACCGTGGATAAAAGCTGTTGTAACGCAGGTCACTGTTCTCGCCCGCACTGATGAACATCGGCTCATTCACAATCACCACCGGCACCTCATCCATCAGGTCGCTTCCCGCCGCCAACACATCAAACGCCAGATCATCACGCATTATGTCAGTCGGCTCCTCAAAATTCGCCCATGCTTCGTTCGCGAACAAGTCACTGCGCCGCAACACGTACTCGTTGGGGATGTAGTGGTCGATACCTGTCGCGCCCCATACCCCACCATACACCTGTAGCCGCAGCAAGTTCGCCAGATCGCGCCGCTGCCCAACGATAGTACGTTCCCACCATGCGCTATCATCATCAGCCACGTCTATAGGTAAATCGTATCGCTCGACAACCGGCATCACATCACGCAGCGGCCATGTGTCGATAGGTGGCCCCGCCTGTACCGGGTTTCCACGCTCATCTACATAGCGCAAACTCTGCGCCGTCACTAGCCACACCACCATATCCGGCGCGTAAACCTGCACGCGGTCCAAAATCACCAGGTCTTTCGTAATTGACAACACAGGATACCCCAGGTTGTAGGCAACAACCTGCCGCCCGTCATCTAGCATAACCTCAGCAGCGTTGACCTGCGCAGCGTAGGTTTTGTCCGGCTCTAGGAACCAGCCCCACGTCGCGCTGTCCCCCACCAGCACAACCCTGAACTCATCATCGCCTTTGCGCTGTGTAATCTCATGGCTGGCAAACATCGCATCCAAGTTATCTACAGACAGATTATACGCCAATGTGCCGTTATCTCCCGCATATGGCAACCGCTCTCGCGCTGGATACACCGTGCCGTACAACGAAATTTGCCCCAACAACAGCATTGGATTCACAAACGCATAGATCAGGTTACACAGCGCGAATAGTGCCCCCGCCTTCATAACCACCCGGAAAACAAATCCCCAGGTGTGGCGCTCACGTTCGTTTTCCAACCAACCCCACATCAACGCACCCCGAATAAGCGACCAAACATAGCCAACGAACCATCGAACGTGGGCAAAGCAAACCACACCCACCCCAACACAACATAGTGAAACGTCAGCACCCAGGCAAAACCCTTCCAGGCGCGATATTGCATTGAGCGATCCTTAAGCCCGCGATACCACTTACGGGTACGGTCGGTCCACTGTTTGTGAACGAACAACCCCACGCCATGCCACAATCCCCATATAAAAAAGTTCCACGTCACCCCATGCCACAGCCCAATCGTGACCATGGTCGCCACTTGTGCACTCAGAACAATCACCGTCGGCGATGGCTTCGGCTTGCGGCGCAATAGCGACCGTGACAGCGGCGAAAACACATAAAAACGCGCCCAATCACTGAGTGTCACATGCCAACTCTGCCAGAAACTTGTGATGTCTGTCTTGAAATAGGGACGCTTGAAGTTCTCCGGCAGCTTCACTCCGAATAAAATCCCAACCCCAATTGCAATATCAGAGTAACCGCTGAAATCGAAAAACAGTTGCAGCGCATATCCATAAAGCAGCACCCACAGCCAGAGCGTGCTGTCGGCCTGCGCTGCGTTCGTCGGGTTCAGGCCCAACCCGATTGCCAGCGTATCCGCAACCACAAACTTCTTGAGCGCCCCCACACCAATTCGTGTTAATCCCTCCGTCCAACGGCCCGCGTCATAGCCGCTCTGTTCCGGCAACGCGGCTATATCCTTCTGAAACCGTTCGGCCCGGTCAATCGGCCCCGCGATATACGCCGGGAAGAAGATCACATACGTCAGGTAATCCCGCAGGCTCAATGCCGGGAGAATCCCCGTCTGTCGGTCCCGCAGGGTGTGTAACAGCCGGAACGCCACATACGAGAAGCCAAGCCAACTCAGGTCTGTCGCCGGGTTCGCCAACGCCGGATCGCGCCCACTCAGCACGCGGCCCATCTCCGCCGCCCACAGTGCCAGCGGCCCCGTCTTAAGCAGCACGAACAGCGCCACAATCAGGAGCGAAATTGTCAGGAGCGCTGTCCGCTGCTGGCTGTAAACCTGTCGTTGTGCGAGGACGAATGGCACCTGCACGATAGTCAGTACACCCAACACCCACAATGGATTCGGCGGACGGGACTGCACCAGCCACCGATAGTCCGCGTCAATGTAGCGCAAGCCCGCCAACAACACGACCAACCCCACCACAACCACTATTGTGATTCGGTCTTGTGGGAGCGTGGCTTGTTGCGCCTCGTCGTCTGGCTTGCGTGTGACAAACCACCCCGCCAGCGCCAACACAATCGTTAGCGTCGGCAACATATAGTCTGCATAGCGCACCAGTAGGAACGGTTGCAGCCAGTAAACCGCAATCACGCTCCCAACGAGCAACGACCACGGACGCCAACGCCCTGGCAACACCCCATAGCCGAGCGCAAACGCCACTAGAATCCCAACAGTTGTCAGGTCAAAGGCCACAGGCTAAAACCCCTGGTAAATCCAGGTAGGCGAACTGTCACTGGTGACAACCACCAACAACAGCGCAAGCACGCACAAGCCTATGGCGAATAAATTCTCTCGCGTCATCATCGGCGTTACTCGCCCTGTGCCTCGCCACACCATTTCCACTCACCGTCCTCCTGCACGACGCTGTAAGTCCCCAGCGGGAATGACTGGTTCTCTGTGCCATAGGTGGCAATGATCTCCCCCTCACAGCTTACCGTCTCTGCCGCCTCATTAAATGTGCAGGCCATCCCCTCGATTTCTGCCCCGCTCACCGTCGCGAACCGCCGCGCTGCCGCCTCAATCTCCGCCTCACGCTCCGCACATACCACCTGTGCCAATGTATCCGCATCAGCACCTACTGTCGCTGTCAGGTAAGTCTCCACGGCAGATGTCGCGCCCTCCGCCCCGCCACCACTCGTACACGCCGCTAACACCAACGCCAACACGCCAAACAAAATCACACGCATCATATTATTGGTCGCCTCCCAGTTCCAATGCTATCCGTATTTCGTGTAACGTCCGCACCGCCAGCAAATTCCGCAAGCTCGTCCCATAAAACGTCTCATGCCCGGTGTCGAACTTCAAATAGTCGAAGCCACTCTGCTTCATATGAATATCGTCACGATCCAAGCCGTAATCCGGCAGTGGCCGCGAGGCCGCCCACAGATTTATCAGCGGCACGTCATATTCTTCCGCAATCGCCACCAATTGCAAGTTAAACTCCACTGCCTGCCACCAATATTCATGGTCCGGATGATAGCTAAACGTGGATAGCACCGGGATCACACCTAGCAACATACTATTCTCGACCGCACGCCGCATATTCTGCCCGTATTCCTCATAGGTCATGCTCAACACGTCATTCGGCCCAAACATAATCAGCGCTACACTTGGATTTTTCAGCCGATACTCGCACTCCAACGGTGTCTCGTTCGGCTCACACAACGCTGGGTCCGCCCAGAAGCTATCGAACAGCACCAAGCTAGACAGGCCCACCCGTGCCGCAACACTCGGCCCCACCGCAGACGGCCCATAGTAATCCACCGTTGTCTCCAAATAGTCGAACGGTCCCAGTTCGCGCTCATGCGCCCCCATCGCCGCCAGGTAGAACCGATCTGCACTCAGGCTATCACCGACCTTCGTTACCACATCCGGCAGACGACCAAGTTCCTCACCCACTGCGAACACCTCTCGCATCGCAGGCGACAGCATCGGAATCGCAGGCACAGCGTACAGCTCACGCATCGAACGACTATCCACATTGTCCAAGTCCGCAGGCGACAAATCTGTCACAGGCACTTCACTAAAGGACAACGCCTCCGGGATGTTGAGAAACCCTAGCATCACCCACCCGTCTTGTGCAGCCGCACCTGCATCGTCAACCCGTTGCACCCTTACCCAATTGCCGATGTCATTCCGCTCAACGATCTGCACAGGCAGGCCAGGGTTCAGCACGTCAGCCGGGAAATAGGTATGCCCAGGACCAGCGTGCAACGCTACACGCTCAAATGCAGTCGTTTCGACATTTGTAGCCCCCACCCCAACCACACCCAGCACCACCAGCAATCCCAGCCCAATCCATCGCAACACCATAAATCCACCTTTAGACCTGTGCATTTCTTTCGTTCAGTTTAGAATAACGCACCAGAGTCCCATAGCCCAAACCAAGTACGTGGGACATCCTAAAGCAAAGAGCCGAACGAGAGGTGCGAAACTCATGCAAGGTTGGCGGCTGCTAATCGGCATCTGGCTTGCGGTGAGCGTGATAACCGTCACCCCCCAGGTCGACGATGATTACCGCATTATCTTCTCATCGGATCGGGACACAGGCGACAACTGGCAACTTTACAGTATGAACCCGGACGGCTCCGACGTACAACGCCTGACAGACAGCACCACCAATCACTACAACGGCGTCCTCTCGCCAGATGGCACGCAACTGGCCTACACCCAGCGCACACCCAGCGGTTACACCGAAATCTACATCGCCACACCAGACAACGCCCTCCCCGAACGCATGTTGACCCCTGGTGCAAATCCCACCTGGTCACCGGACAGCACGCAACTGGCCTACACCCAATCAGCCAACGGCAACACCGACATCTACATCATAGACGCGACCGGGCTCAACAACCGCCAACTCACGGCCAACCCTGCCGCCGACTACGCCCCGTCATGGTCCCCAGACGGCCAGTGGATTGCGTTTAAGTCCAACCGCGAGCCGGACGCCCCAATGGGCCTTTATATCGTCCGGCCAAATCGCACCGATCTTCGCCGCCTCACAGACACAGACACCGCCCATCACCCGCCCTCATGGTCCCCAGATAGCTCTCAACTGGCCTACACCCGTGAAATTAACGACGTTCCTAGCGTCCATACCGTGAGTGCCGAAACCGGAGCCTCACGCCGTGTCTCCGGCAGCCCCACGCCGGACTTTTCCCCCGCCTTCGTGCCAGCCGGGAACGCCCTGATATTCGTGTCCGTTGAAGATAACCAGCCGGATATCCACCGCATGGACCTCATCGGCGAAAGCCGCACCCGCCTCACCGATCATCCCGGCTGGGATTGGCTCCCCATGGTTGCACGCTAACTCTGGACAGCACCCCGCAAAATCTATATCATATTAAGCTGCCTAGCAAATGACCCCGGGTAGCATGACACACCCGGCAGTCAACGCCAACAAGTTTTGTAACGAAGGTATAATATGGCTAACCACAAATCCACACTCAAGCGTATGCGCCAGAATGCCAAGCGCTACGTCTACAACCGCACCTATCGCAACCGTGCTCGCACCGTCGTCAAGTCGGCTCGCACAGCACTAGATGCAGAGACCACCGATCTCGAACTCGCCCGCGAGCAAGTCCGCTTGGCCGTCCGTGAGTTAGACAAGGCCGTTTCCCGTGGCGTGCTACACAAGCGCAACGCATCCCGCCGCAAGAGCCGCCTAATGAAGCAACTGGCCCAGCTCGAAGCCTAACCCATCGCCGTTCGCCCCAAAAGGCGCACCCATCTCCAAACCCTCAAAACCGACCCACACAGGTCGGCTTTTTTGTGTTCACGCGCTTCCCAGGTTGGGTATAATGTCGGGACGTTTGTGTTTAGTGGAAGTCAAAACCATGAGAGACCTTATTCAGCAGTTTGCCCGCCAGCTTTCCACCAGCGATCTAGGACCACTAGCCGTATGGGTCACAGAACAGGGCCAAGCCATCCAACAGATCCCCGCGCCGACCTTCGAAGAGGCCGCCCGTGCGGAGTATATGATGGCGCAGTTTGAGGCATTGGGCCTCCAACAGCTTGAGACGGATGACATGAAAAATGTCTACGGCCTGCTCCCTGGCGAAAACGCAGACTGCCCGGGCCTCCTGGTTATGGCCCACATCGACACTGTGTTCCCCGCCAAGACCGACCTCACCCTGCAAGAAAAATCATCCACCTTGCACGGTCCTGGCCTTGGTGATAACAGCATCGGGGTAGCGGGCATCCTGGGTTTAGCTCGATTTCTACTAGAAAACAACATCCGTCCCGCCTGTAACCTGTGGTTTGTCGCGACCTCCCGTGAGGAGGGCCTAGGCAACCTGGACGGAGCGCGGCTGGCCTACAACACGCTACGTGACCGCATCGGCACAGTCATCAACGTAGAAGGGCTGGCCTACGGCTACGTCTACCATGCCGGGATCGCCGTGCGCCGCCTGCACATCACCGCCCACGCCCAGGGCGGCCACAGTTGGCTCCACTTCGGGCGCCCTAGCGCCACCCATGCGATTGTACGGCTTGGCGCGGCCATCACCAATGTGCGCGTCCCTCAATCCCCACGTACCACCTACAATATCGGCCTCATCGAAGGCGGCCACAGCATCAACTCTATCGCGACCGAAGCCGGCCTCTGGCTAGACATGCGCTCGGAGGATACATCTGCGCTGGCAACCCTGGAGCGCAACATCCGGGCAGAAGTCGCCCGCCTAGAAACCTCAGAAGTGCGCTTTGAGATCAACGTTGTTGGCGACCGTCCCGCTGGAAGCATTGACCTCGCACACCCGCTCATCGTCGGTGCCCTGGCGGCCCTAGAGCAAACGGGGGTCCGGGGCACCCTCCAAATCGGCAGTACCGACGGCAATATCCCCCTCGCCGACGGTTGCCCAACCGTCACAGTTGGTATCACACGCGGTGGCAACGCCCATCGTCTTGACGAGTTCATCGAGAAAGACCCGATCCACCAGGGGATGCGTCACCTTGCTATCCTTGCGCTGGCGGCGGCAACCTACCAATCTCAGTTAGAAACAACGCCCTCGTAGCGTAGCTCGCACGAACCCCATAAAATAGAAGCCGATCCGTATCACAAGAAGGTGGAGAAGAGATACCATGTCACGATCCGTCGAAATCCTTGTCGCCGTTCCCCAGGCAGACGCAAAACGCTACTTCACGAACCTGCGCCAACAGCAAGACTTTAACATCCGCATGACAACAAACTTGAAAGACGCGGTTCGCGATCTCGCCAACAAGGACACCCAAACAGACGTGTTCGTGTTGAGCCAGGAATTTCAACAGACCACCGAACTCATCAACCGAATGCGTAAGTCCTACCCACGTCTACTCATCGTGATCGTAGATGAAGAAGCAGACTTCGCCATCCCCGGCCAAGCAGACGCCATCAGTACCGAGCCGTTCCACAATGATGACCTCGCCAAGCAAATCCTTCGCCTGATGTCCGACCGTCAACTGGAAACCCTCCGGGCAGACAGCTTACCGGCTGTGCGCCAGTTCGCCAAGAAACTACGCGATGCCACCGGGGAACTCGGCAAACTACAGGCTGCTGCTGCCGCCTGCCTAGAGATGAACTACGATTACGTGTCCGTCTACAAGCAGGAGAGCGAAGACCCCATCAAAATGACACGCAAAGCCCAGGAAGGCGCACGCCCCATTAAGGCTGTTGCGCCAGAAACAGGTAACGAGAACGACCTGATAGGCTGGGTGTCCAAGAGTGGACAGAGCCGCATCGCCGCCCCCGGTGAAGAGCTAAACCATCCCCTCGTCGCCAGCGGGCGGCTAGGCGCAGTTGCCTGTGTGCCAATTAACATCGCCAACGTCCGCTATGGTGTGCTCGTCGCCTGCCGCGACATGCCGGGGTCCGTCACCCAGGATAACGTCCTCATACTGGAACTCGTCAGCGCCCAGCTTGCAGCGGCCCTTTCAAAAGAGGGGGTCGTCTGAACGGCAACGGGAATCGTTTTAGACTACAATAATGTTCAACAACTGTCTTCTCCTATAATCATAAGGGAGTAATCCTATGAGCCTGACAGCCACTATTCGCAACGCCCCGGACCACGCCCCGGTCGGCGAAATTGCGGTATACGACGCCCCGGCGAGCGGTAAACAAGCATTCAAGTGGGCTAACGGTGCGGGCGGCCTGTCCGTCCTCGGCGTCCAGGATGATCCCACCGGGGCCAGTTTCAACGACCAGCCCCATCTGTGGTTTCAACTGCAATTCCCCGGCAACATGACGGGCTGGGTCCGCGATGAATACGTGGTTTTAGAGGGGGATGCCAGCGCCTACGGCCTCGGCAAACTGGAAGTGCCACAGGGCGCATTTGAACTGATCCACGGCGTAGCCAATATCCCCACAGACAACAACCCCCCGCGCAACGAAGAGCCAGAGACCGAAGAGTCCACACCCGACAAACTCACCTTCGACCGTGTCGTCCAGGCCGCGCTAGACATTACCGCCACCTTCGAGGGCGGTTACAGCTCCTACCAGGCCAACTCCAATGACAAAGGCATCGTCAGCTACGGGCGCTTTCAGTTCACGCTGGCCCACGGCGCGCTGTTCAAGGTCGTCAACATCTACGTGAAGAACGCCAACACAGACACCGCCAAGCGCATCCAGCGCGATTACCTCTCACGTATCGGCAGCAAAGATGCCTCCCTGCGCGGCGATAACACCTTCAAGTCATTGCTTAAGGAAGCCGCCAAAGAGACAGCCATGCAGAACGCCCAGAACCAGATCGCCAAAGAAAAATACTGGGACATCATCATGAAGCTCTCTGCGGAGCCGCGTGGCATTGTTTCGCCACTGGGCCGCGCCCTTATGTTGGACATGGGCGTCAACCACGGCATTTATACCGATTACTTCACCCTGGCGGAGGAATCACTCGGCGTCCCGGAACGCTCCAAAATGCCGGATAACGGCGGCAACGAACACGATTTCTTCAAGTTTGTGGTTAACAAGCGCAAAGAACGCATGTACGCCCTTGCGGACAGGCACGGATGGGGCGGCCTCAAGGTCCGTGCAGACTTCTGGGTGAAGATGGTCGAGGCGGGGGACTGGGAATTACGGGGCGATGCCGACGGCAAGGTCTACCCCAAGCGCGGGCGCGAAGTGACCGTCCGCTAGATGGTGCGACGGGGCATAGCGCGTGACCATGCCCCGTCTTAATTTTTATTCCACCTCGACCACCGTCACCGGGCCGATCTCCCCCAGCCCCTCTAACAGCGCGTCGGCGCTTCCCACCACTACAATCAACAGGTTATCGTAATCGATGTAGTTCTGGGCTGCCGCCTGCACGTCTGCCACCTCGACCGTACTCACAAACGTCGGATACTGCGCCAGTGTCTCAAAACCCTGCCCACGGAGCTTGTAGGCGGACAGCGCCCCGACATAATCTGAGTAGCTTTCCAGTTGCAGCGCAAACCGCCCCGCCATCCCCTGACGTGCAATCTCCAACTCATCCACCTCGACCTCAGCCTCACGGATGCGCTTAACCTCGTTGAGCGTCTGTTGCACCGCGTCTATCGCCGTTTCGTTGGCACTCCCCAGGCTCACCAGGAACCGCCCCTGATCCGCCGGGAAGTTCACCGTGCTGAAAATGCTGTAGGCATACCCCAACTCCTCACGCACGACCTCAAACAGCCGTGACGAGAACCCTTGGCCCAGGATATTCGTCATCACCCGCGCCGGATACTGCCCATCTAACCCCGGCGGCGTGAACGCACCGATACGAATCTCCGCCTGTGTGCTGTCAGGACGGTCCACCAACACAATCTGCAAACCATCCGGCCCATCGATTTCCGGGAACGCCAGCGGTGTGAACTCGCCCACACCCTCCCAAGCGCCGAAAGTCGCGTCAGCCAATTCCAACGCCCGCTCCGTTGTGATGTCCCCCGTCACGATCAAGTAGGCATTTTCCGGGTGTGCCTGGCTCTCGTAGAACGCCACAATATCGTCACGTGTCATCCCCTCGATAGATTCCAATGTCTCGACGTT
>CAYWZS010000052.1:0-27503 GCA_964462905.1 uncultured Anaerolineaceae bacterium | reverse complement strand
CGAAGCCGGCTTCGGTGGTGGGCAGCGTATGGCTGCTGCTGGTGTGACGAACGCCCTTTGCATCAACCAGGAAGTTGGTAATGTGGCGCTGGACCTGCGCTGTGCGGGCTTCAGCGACGCGCTGGGCGAGGCTGGTGGTAGCTCCACCGTGCTTGAGGTAGACTTGAACGACCCGACGGACACGCAGAATCGTGTGATCGCCGCGCTGGGTGAGGACGACACCATCAACGGCGTGTTCACACTCGGCCCGACGGGTGCTGTCCCGGTTCTGGAAGCATTCCGTGAGGAAGGCCTCATCGGTGTGGTCGCCCTGGCAACCTTCGACCTCTCCCCAGAGGTATTGCAGGCGATTGCTGACGGCGACATGCTGTTCGCGATTGACCAGCAGCAGTACACCCAGGGCTACCTGGCAATCACCTACATGTACCTGTTCCTGAACAACCTGAACACCCCAGGCTCCACCGTGGTTCAGACTGGCCCAGGCTTCGTGACGGCAGACACGGCTGAAGCTGTGATCGATTACAGCGCACGCGGCACGCGCTAAACCCAAGTGGTTCCCGGCGGGATAACGTCTCGCCGGGAACCACTTTGAATTATTCCCCAAGTGGCGGTCCCCCCGCCTGACAATAGACTTATTTGAGGTAATTGTGTCATGACAACTGTTGAAACAAACAAGGTAAGTGCCCCTAAAACGGACGAACGCGTAAAACAGGTTGGCTTCCTACGGCAGATTTTGCGGCGTCCAGAGGCAGGGGCATTTGCGGGCGCTGTCGCGATCTGGCTGATTTTTGCTGTTTTCGCCGGGCGCGATTTTTCCGGGTTGAGCGGTGCATCGCTGTTTCTGGAAACCGCGTCAGAGTTGGGTATTCTCGTCGTCGCGGTGACGCTGCTGATGATCGCGGGTGAGTTTGACCTGTCGGTGGGGTCCACTGTTGGGGCGGCGTCGATGGCGACAGCGATTCTCGCGACGACTTACGCCCTACCTCTCCCACTGGCAATGCTGTTTTCCCTGCTGATTGCCCTGGCGATTGGCTTCTTCAATGGGGTACTGGTCGTCAGGACCAAACTCCCCTCATTTATCATCACACTGGGTACGTTGTTTGTGGTGCGCGGCGCGACCATTGCCCTATCACTCGCGACGGCACGCACCTCCAATGTAGACGCGCTGGCAACCAAGGTGGCGGGCTGGTCCTTCTGGCGTCCGCTCTTCCAGTCCAGCTTCCTGAGCTTGGCTAGGGTGACGGAGCGCACATCGTTCTCCGGCGAGGTTGTGCGGATTGAAACAACCATCGACTACGACGTGTCGATCCTCTGGTGGGTTGTGCTGGCGCTCATCGCGACGTGGATTTTGCTGCGGACGCGCTTGGGTAACTGGATTTTCGCAGTGGGCGGCGACGAAAACGCAGCCCGTAACACAGGCGTACCCGTAGACCGCGTCAAGATTTATCTGTTTATGGCGACAGCGGCTGCCGCTTGGCTGTTGGCACAGATTCAGGTGTTTGGTGTGCAGAGCGCGGCAGCCTCACGCGGGGAGCTACAGGAACTCTACGCGATTAGTGCCGCTGTGATCGGTGGCACCCTGCTCACGGGCGGCTATGGCTCGGTGCTTGGGGGTGCGCTCGGCGCGTTGATCTACGGCATGGTCCGTATTGGGGTGCCAGCAGCAGGTATTGACTCGCAATTGTTCCAGGTTGTGCTCGGTTCGCTGATTATCATCGCTGTTTTGGTGAATAACTACGTCCGTAAGCAAGCCCTGGGAGGTCGATAACGATGGCCGCAAAAACACCCGTTGTGGAGATTCGCAACATCTCCAAGTACTACGGCACGGTGATCGCCCTCAGCGACGTGAGCATGAGCGTGATGCCGGGTGAAGTTATGTGCCTACTGGGGGACAACGGCGCGGGTAAGTCCACGTTGATTAAGATGCTCGCAGGGGTCCACAAGCCCAGCGAGGGGCAGTACATGGTCGAGGGCGAGCCAGTCGACTTTAACTCCCCGCGTGATGCGTTGGACAAGGGTATCGCGACGGTGTATCAGGACCTCGCAATGGTGCCGCTGATGAGTATTGCGCGTAACTTCTTCCTCGGTAGCGAACCGCAGAAGGGGTGGGGGCCGTTCAAGCGGTTCGACATAGAAACCGCCAGCGACATCGCCCGTGAGGAAATGGCAAAGATGGGGATTGACATCCGCGACCCAGAGCAACCCGTCGGCACCCTCTCCGGCGGTGAGCGCCAGTCTGTCGCGATTGCGCGTGCGGTGTACTTCGGCGCGAAGTTGCTTATTCTGGACGAGCCGACCTCAGCGTTAGGTGTGAAGCAGGCCGGGACCGTGTTGCGCTACATCGCGCAGGCCCGCGCCCGTGGTGTGTCTGTGATCTTCATCACGCATAACCCGCACCACGCCTACCCCATCGGCAACCGCTTTACGATCCTGAAGCGTGGCAAGACGCTGGGAACGTTCACAAAGCAGGACCTCTCCCGTGAGGAGATGATCCGCATGATGAGCGGGGGCGATGAGCTAGAGAAGCTGGAACACGAGCTACGTGAGTTCAGCATGGACAGCGCAATCTCCGAACTAGCACAGGAAGTTCACGACGAGAAAGAGGACGAGGACCGTCTCGCGCCGCTCAAGCCAGAGGTAATGAAGCGCAGCGCCGAGATCGAGGACGAGTAAACCTCTGTTTTACGTTGGCTGGGTGTGTGCGGGGGCCACGCCCAGCCTAGCGATGTTGCCCCCACCTGAGCGATAACCTACCGGGAGATCACAATGACCCTCAATTTCGCACTCATTGGGACCGGGCGCATTGGCCGGGTCCACGCACAAAACATCATGACGGCAATCCCTGGTGCGGCCATCATCGCTGTGGCCGATGCCAACGCGGCCAGCGCCGCCAACGTTGCCACGCAGTATCGCATCCCCTTTCACAGTGACGATCACATGGTTGCCATTAACCAGGACGGTGTAGATGCCGTGTTGATTGCGTCGTCTACGGACACGCACGCCCCCTTCATCGCGGACGCAGCACGGGCGGGTAAGCATATCTTATGCGAAAAGCCCATCGCAGCCGACTTGCCACAGATTGACGCGGCGCTGGCGGTGGTTGCGGAAGCGGGAGTAAAGCTGCAAATCGGCTTTAACCGTCGCTTTGACCCAACGTTCACCCGTATCAAGCAGGCCATAGATGGCGGCGAGGTCGGCACACCGCACCTATTACACATCATCAGCCGCGACCCGTCGCCCCCGCCCATCTCGTATATCAAGGTGTCTGGCGGTCTGTTCTTTGACATGACAGTCCATGACTTCGACATGGCGCGGTTCCTGCTGGGGGATGTCGAGGAGGTCTACGCCGTGGGTGGCGTGCTGGTGGACCCAGCTATCGGCGAGGCGGGTGACATTGACACCGCGATAATCATGTTGCGCTTTGCCAGCGGTGCAATCGGTACCATCGACAACAGTCGGCAGGCCGTCTACGGCTACGACCAGCGTGTTGAGGTGTTCGGGAGCGGCGGGAGTGCCGCCAACGCCAATCTCTACCCGGACACAGTGACACTCAGCGGAGCCGAAGCTGTCCGGCGGGGTAGCTTGCCGATGAACTTCTTCCTAGAGCGCTATATGGACTCGTACCGTATTGAGGTGGAGCAGTTCGTGGCGGCAGTGGTGAACGACACACCGATCCCGGTGACAGAGGCCGATGGCCGTGCGCCAATTGTGATGGCGATGGCCGCCAAGCTGTCGATGACGGAGAATCGCCCGGTGCAGTTGAGTGAGATCGGCTAACCATGAACAAGACTTACGATAGCCTGCACATGGGCCGCAGTTCGATTGACCTGTACTCGAACGACATCGGCACCCCCTTCTCACAGATAGAGAGCTTCGCGGCCTACGTTGGCGGCTCGCCCACGAATATCAGTGTGGGAGCACGGCGCTTGGGCCTCAAAACGGCCCTGCTGACAGGCGTTGGCGCGGACCCGGTGGGGCAGTTCATCGTGGACTTTCTCGATAATGAGGGGGTCGAAACGCGTTTTATCCCCGTCAAGCCGGACGCCCGCACCAGTGCGGTTGTGTTGGGGATTGAGCCGCCGCACAAGTTCCCGCTCGTGTATTACCGCGACAACGCGGCGGACATCCACCTCACAATTGACGATGTGCTGGCGGCCCCCGTGGACGACTGCAAGGTCTTTCAGTTTGCGGGGACCAATCTCAGCCGGGAGCCATCTCGTAGTGCAACGATGTTCGCGGCGGAACGAGCCAAGGCTGCCGGGGCCAAGATCGTGCTAGATGTGGACTTCCGCCCGGACCAATGGCACGACGTTCGCGCCTTCGGCGTGGCGATCCGGGCGGTGTTGCCGCTGTTGGACCTCGTCATCGGCACCAAGGACGAAATCAATGCCGCCATGTTGGATGACCCCGCGAAGATGTCCGTGACGGACATGCAGGTCAGCGATACCCGCGTGGAGGGCGATAGCCGGGGCAATATCGAGGCGATGTTGGAGCACAACCCGGAGGCTGTGATCGAGAAGGTCGGCGCAGAGGGCGCACGCCTGCACTTTCCAGACGGCACCGTGACCGATGTGCCCGGCTTCCCGGTCGAGATACAGAACATCCTCGGCGCGGGGGATGCATTTGGTGGCGGCTTCATCTACGGCTACGTTAATGGCTGGGATCTGTACAAGTCCGCACGACTGGGGAACGCCTGTGGCGCGTTGGTTGTGATGGCTCACGGCTGTGCGAACTTCACCCCCACGATGGATGAGGTGGAGGCGTTTGTAGCCGGGTATGGCGGATTATAGCCGGGAATCTTTGAGCAATGAGCGCCTTTGGCGATTAGCTGTTGGCTGTTTATTAGGATATGACGATTTCGATGGGGTCCGCAAGTGATCTTGGATACCTGCCAATGGCAACATATGACAAATTAAATGCGGACCTGCTTCATGTGAAAAAGATGCTTGTTTTCTCTACGAACCGATTGCGAAAAGGCTAAAAAAGCCAAATAGCTAGAAAGCAGGAAAGTTATGACCAACACCACCCGTCTTACGATGGCCCAAGCCCTAATCAAATATATGTCTGTCCAGTACGTCGCCCGTGATGGCTTGGAGAACCCGTTTTTCGCCGGGGTCTGGGGCATCTTCGGCCACGGCAACGTTGCCGGAATCGGACAGGCGCTCCAACAATACAGCGACATCATGCCCTACCACCAGTCCCGCAACGAGCAGGCCCAGGTCCATACTGCCGTGGCCTATGCCAAACACAAGAACCGAATGCAGACTTTCGCCTGCACCTCCTCCATCGGACCCGGCGCGACCAACATGGTCACAGGCGCGGCCCTCGCGACGATCAACCGGATTCCGGTGTTGCTGCTCCCCGGCGACCTGTTCGCAGAGCGCATCCAGTCACCCGTGTTGCAGCAGATTGAGTCCGAGCACACCCAGGACATGAGCGCCAACGACACCTTCAAGCCCGTCTCGCGCTACTGGGACCGCATCTACCGCCCAGAGCAGTTGATTGTCGCTTTACAGGAGTCCATGCGTGTGCTGACGTCCCCGGCGGACACAGGTGCGGTCACGCTGGCGTTGCCGCAGGATACCCAGGCCGAAGCCTACGATTATCCCAGTGCCATGTTTGAAAAGCGCGTGTGGACGATCCCCCGCAACCGCCCGGACGCCGCACTGGTGAGCCGTGCCGCCGACTGGATTCGTGAGGCAAAGCAGCCGGTCATCATTGCAGGTGGTGGTGTCCACTACAGCGCGGCCAATACCGCCCTACAGACCTTTGTGGAGCGCGTCGGCGTGCCGATTGGCGAGACGCAGGCCGGGAAAGGGGCGCTCAACTACGATCACCCGCTGAACCTGGGCGCAGTCGGTGCTACGGGAACCCCCGGCGCGAACATCCTGGCACGCGAGGCTGACCTCGTCATTGGCATTGGCACCCGGTTTAGCGATTTTACCGTCGCCAGTAAGACCGCCTTCCAGAACCCGAACGTGCGCTTCATCAACATCAACGTTGCGGAACTCGACAGCTACAAACACGCGGCGCTCCCACTGACGGGCGATGCCAGGGTCACGCTAGAGGAATTGACCGCCGCGCTGGAGGGCCACCGCACAGACGAGGCCTATCAGAGCCGCGCCCGTGAGTACAACAAGGCGTGGGATGCCGAGGTCCATCGCATCTACAACCTGGAACATGAGCCGATGCTCTCGCAGGGGGAGGTCATCGGCATGGTCAACAGCCAGAGCCGCCCACAGGACGTAATGCTGTGCGCCGCTGGGAGTATGCCAGGCGACCTGCACAAGCTATGGCGCACCCGTGACCCCAAGGGTTATCATTTAGAGTACGGATATAGTTGTATGGGCTACGAGGTGGCCGGGGGCTTGGGCGTGAAGATGGCCGACCCCGACCGCGAGGTTTATGTGATGGTTGGCGACGGCTCCTTCCTGATGATGAATAGTGAGATTGTCACCATGGCCCAGGAGGGGATCAAAGTGACAATCGTGCTGGTAGACAACCACGGTTTTGCCAGTATTGGGGCGCTCTCCAAGAGCATCGGCAGTGACGGTTTCGGCACAAAGTACCGCTATCGCAACGAGGAGGACGACCAGCTCACGGGCGAGAACCTCAAGATCGACTTTGCGGCGAACTGTGCATCCCTTGGGGCTCATGTGATTGTCGCCCGCACCCGTGAGGAATTTAGCAAGGCGTTAGAGGATGCTAAGGCCGTCGAGCGCGGCCCGGTGTGCATCGTCACGGAAACCGACCGCCGTCAGCGTATCGGCGGCTACGAAACTTGGTGGGAGGTGGCAATCCCGGAGGTCAGCGAGAACCCGGAGGTCCAGGTGGCCCGTGCCAAGTACGAAGAAGAGAAACCAAAACGACGCCATTACTTATAGGACATCGACGAATTACTGTGGAGGCTAGACATGCCTGATGTGCTTCGTGTGGGGATGATCGGCTGTGGAAATGTGGTCAGTTATGGGCATAAGCCCGCACTGACCACACTCACCGATGTTGAACTGGTCGCGCTGGCGGACATCACGCCGGAGCGCCGCAAGATCGGCCAGGACTGGTTTAGCCTAAGCGACAACCGGATCTACGAGGACTATAAGGTGGTAATCGCCCGCGACGACGTGGAAGCCGTTGTCGTCACGGTGCCACAGCGTTTCCGGCGGCAGATCGTGCTGGATGCGCTTGCCGCCGGGAAACACGTCCTTAGCGAGAAACCCATCTCAGACGTGCCCGTGGTTGCGGACGAACTCGCACGGGCCGCTGAGGAAGCTGGTGTCAAGCTAGGGGTGGTTCACAACTATCACTTCTTCCCGGAGTATCGGCAGATCAAGCACATGATTGCCACCGGGGAGATTGGCGACCTGCGCGTGCTCACGCTGAACTATATGGGCGTGATCGACTATCCCGGCGCAGCGGAGTACAAGGCGGACTGGCGACATACCATGAGTGCGGGCGGTGGCGTGCTGATGGACATGATCCATGCCGTCTACCTGGCAGAGTGGCTGACGGGCGACACAGCGAAACAGGTCAACGCCTTTGTAGACGCGCCCACCTATGCCCACCGTGACCCCGTTGTGGAGGACCTGGCGCTGCTACAGGTGGCGTTCTCGTCGTCCTACGCGCTGATTAACATGGCGTGGGGGCAGGGCGTCGGCGGCGTGGATGTCAGCGGCAGTGAGGGGCAAATTCGGATGCGCTACAACCAGTATCAGACGAGTGGCTTCAACCAGCCGCTTGAGTTGTACAGCGTCAAGGACTGGGTGCGGACCGATCATGTGATTCCCAATCTGCCTGAGCACATGGATAACATCGCCCAGTCGTTCACAGACCTCTGGGCGGACTTCCGCGACGCCATCCGCGAGGACCGCGAGCCAGTTGCCCCAGCGCGTGCAGGCGAACGGGCGTTGCAACTGGCGCTGGCGGGTTATGTCAGCGCCACGACCGGGCGCACGGTGACGCTCCCCCTGCCGACCGACCATCCCGTCTACCAGCGGGGGATCAACGGCATGGCTGATGTAGACGTGTGGGAGCGCAGCCGCACGCGTGATGCCGGGCTGTTCGGGTTACGGGAGCTGGGGGAATGACCACGACGGGCAAATTTCGTCACCTGAGCCGTACTGCCACGCCAGCGGGTCACTTCTGCGTCATGGCGGTGGATCATCGCACAAACCTGCGCGAAAAGCTGGACGCCGCCGCACCTGTTCCCTACACGGACGCCGACTTTATGGCGTTCAAGCGGGACGTGACACAGGCACTCGCGCCGCACGCGACGGCGGTGCTGACGGACCCGGCTTTTGGGATCGGTCATGGGGTCGCGGACGGCACGCTTCACGGGCGGCTGGGGTTGCTCGCGCCGATTGAGGTGACGGACTACGGGCGGCACCCGTCCCAACGCGAAGTGGAGTACATCCCCGGCTGGTACGTCGAGCAGATTAAGTTGTCCGGTGGGGATGGGGTGAAGATGCTGCTCCCATATCATCCGACAGACGGCACAGCGGACGAGAAACATGCCGCCGTTCAACACATCGTCGCAGACTGTGCGCGGTGGGATATTCCGTTCTTTCTGGAACCTATCCCCTACTCGCCGGACCCATCTGTATCGCTACCGAACACCGACCTTCTGGAGATTAGCGTCGGTATGTGCCAGACATTCACCGCAATGGGCGTGGATGTGCTCAAACTGCCGTTCCCGGTGGACGCAAACCAAAGCCGCGATCCTGGCGAGTGGGCTGCTGCCTGCGAAGCGGTTGACGCCGCCTGTGGGGTGCCGTGGGCGCTGTTGAGCGCCGGGGTGGACTTCGCGACATTCAAAGCACAGGCCGAGGTTGCGTGCAAGGCGGGGGCCAGCGGCGTGATCGTCGGGCGGGCCGTCTGGGGCGAAGCTGTGACGCACCAGGGTGCAGGCCGGGCCGTCTTCCTTGCGGAAACCGCCGCGAGCCGAATGCAGTCACTTGCTGAGGTATGCGTGGCCCACGCGACCCCGTGGTACGGGCGCGTCACCCCACCAGACAGCAGAATCGACTGGTATAAAGCCTACACTAGCTAACCCCCGTCGCGATGCTGGGGGTTCCGTATTTTGAACCGTCAATCTGCATGAGGCGGTTTTTTCTCATTGCTCACCATTTTTAACTGCTTTGTTTGTGTACAATAGCGGTGATCCGACGACAGCAACGAGGCCGCTTCATGACCAACAATCCACACCCCCCCAAATCACAGACGGACTGGACCTTCTCTTTCGAATCGTTAGGGGAGAGTATCGCGCAGGTGCTGAATCAGTTCGGTATCGGTGCCGATGCAGACCTGCAACAGACGACCCTAACCGAATCGCTGGGAGAGGCAACACGCGCCACCGTTCGGCTAGACCTGACCGTCGGCCATGTGACGATTGAGGCGCTCCCCGCCGACAACGAGAACTTGATTGAAGCCGAGGTCACGTCTATCGGCGCGGTGGAAATGGTCGCTGCGACCGAGGGCGATAGCAAGTCTGTGCGGCTCCGGCAAAAGCGCACCACCGAAACCGACATCTTCAAGCCCGTGCGTGATGCGGTGGACGCCGTGGCCCACAACCCGGAACTACAGTGGACCATCCGTCTCTCGCCGCGTGTGCCACTGACCCTGATCTTCAACGCAGGTTTCACACTGGACCAAATCGACCTGAGCGCCCTCGACATCCCGCGCCTGTCTCTGGACAGCGGTACCGGAACGACGACCCTGACCTTTCCGGCGGGGGGGTGTGTGGCGCAGGTGGAGGGCGGCGTGGGCGTGTTAGAGATGCGCGTGCCGGACGGGGCCAATACGACGCTAGACCTGGACATCGGCGCGGGGACCACCGCGTTGACCGTTGGGGTGGCTGGCTTACGCTTAGAGGTAGATGGCGGTGTGGGCAACTGTGAGGTGAGCATCCCCGCTGAGTCCGCTCTGCGGGTGCGTGGGGAAAGCGGCCTCGGCAATATTGACGTGCCGGAGCGTGCTGAAGCTGTTCAGTTCGAGTCCGAGTTCATCAGCGAGAGCGGCACCTGGCAGACGGCGGATTTTGCCTTTGCCCCGCAAAAAATCGACATTCGCTATGAGGGCGGCGTGGGGAGCCTCATCGTCCGGGAGCGCGACGCCTAGCAGCTATCCCGTCCCCGGTGTTATCAGGATAGGTTGCGCCGTCGATGTGTAGTGAACATAGGCCGCACCCGTTGCCGTGATCGTGAACGATGGCGCTCCGCCCCGGCCAATAGCGGTGGTGTACCTGCTCGGTGCGGAGACGACTTTCGTTAGTTGGCTGCCCGCGTTGTGGTCCACCGGGAACAGACCCCTTAATTATAAACAGTCGTGCGGTTTTCAACTTGCCGCCAACCTGGTGCCCCTCCCTTACGGCACGCTGAAGATCGTGACCCCGTCCTCATCGTAAATCAATGTGAGTTCGTCGTCCGCCAGGAAGTCCGGCGTGTCGTCCAGCCCGAAGAACACATAGTCCACCTGTTCGTAGAAGGCGTCACGGGTTTCTGGCAGGTAATCACCCGCAAAGTACGCTTCGACCTCTGTCGTTTTGTCCTCATAGTTGAGGGTTTCTGGCCCATGGCCCACATAGGGGCGTAGGTTTGTGTAGGCGGGTAGCACATTCCCCTCGTTGAATTGCATCAACACCACTGCGCCGCGCTCGCTCTCTGGTGTGTGATCGTCTAGCCACGCCATCGCCCGGACCTCATTAGCGTAACTGTACAAATCGGGGTTTTCCATCACAACGCCGATAAATGTAACCATATAGAACAATGCCGTAGTCGGGAGTGCCCACGCCAGTAATGCCAACCGCAGCCGTCCCGGTTTCATCCCCCGTGTTTCGACCAACACCTGTATGCCCCACACGGCCAGCACCGCCAGCGCGACCAACACCCCCTCACCTAGCCGCCGTTGCACGTTCAGCGGCAGGTAAACCAGCGTCAATCCGCCGATGGCCCACGCCAGCAACCACAGGCCGCGCTCACTGGCCCATGCCCGCCGGATGGCAAACACGCCGAGCGCGACCAGGCCGCCATAGGCCGCCAGATAGTGCCATGGTGGGGGCGATTGCAAGATGTTTTGGGCGCTCCACTGGGCGAACACCGCGTTGGCGCTAAAGGCCCATAAGTAGTAGCTGAACAGTGGCAACGTGACGCCGAACGCCATCAGTGCCCGGATGAACGCCTGCGTTGGGAAGGCGCGGCGCTGAACCCACAGCAACACCCCCCAGATACCCAGCACCGCGTACATCACCGCCATGTAGAATGGCACGCTCAACCCCGCCACGCACCACAGCAACCCCGCGACCACCGCATAGCCCCGGTTACGTTCACTCGCAAACAGCGCCAAGATGCCGCCAAGCAAGGCCGCCCTTGCCAATGCCAGATGCGGCAATGTGTAGATCAGGAAAAAGCCAAACGCCTCTGGGATATACCACTCTGGCGGAATTGCGCCGGAGGGCATCACCAACCAACCCCAACCCCCACCCACCAGCGCCACAATCCAGGCGGTGAGACGCGGCGTTGGTCCATCCAGAAAAACAGCGATAAACCGATAGACCATAATCATGAGCGCCGCGCCGAAGACCAACCGTAGCCCGTGAAATGTCAGAATCATGGTGGTGTAGAGGCGGGGCGCGTCACTGTCTGTGAACAGGCGTAGGGCCTGTCCTGGTAAGATGTACGGCAGAAACGTCAGCGCGACGGCCTCGTGTGGCTCGCTCGTGTAAAAGATGTGAAAACGCCAGTGGCCGTCTACCCCCAGGCGCATTTTGCCGATGTAAGAGAAGCCATCGCGCACACCCACGACTTGACCGCTATAGTACGCGTCGTTCGGCTGTGTTTGCCAGCCGACAATATACGGGAGTGTGGTGAGCAATAACAACAACGCGCCGAGGAGCGCAACGCGTCCCCACTCGCTACGGGTGATGGTGGGTGAGGTACTCATGTGGGTGTTTTCCCCCTGGATGATGGCTCGTCGCTCGTGGGCCAATTATAACGTCAACGTTGGAGCCGTCTATGAGCCGCTCACCAACTATTGACAGCTTACCGCCTGTTGATTAACATTTAAAGCAGATCGGCGCATGTTTGTCGGTTTAGATGAGTGGTCGGCTCCGTGAACTGGAGTTGACCTGGACCGTGTCAGGGCTTAACGGCAGCAGCACCAGGGTTTTCGACGGTGTTGCGGATGTTCGGCTGCTCATCTAAACATACAAGCGGTGCCGATTTTTTGTTAGGGGGGAGCCTCCCATCCGATGACCCAACTACCTGAGGAAACACGCACACGTCCGCCACGCCCACGCACACTGATTGCCGGGTTCGGAGTCATCCTAGCCCTGGTTGGTGTCTTGGTGCTAATGACCTTCATCTACCTCCTCAGCCTAACGCGCACCACCGAGATGACCTTAGTTGTCAATGGCGAGCGGCGTACCGTGAACACCCACGCGGAGACAGTCGCCGGGGTACTGGCACAAGCTGGCATTACTGTAGAGGAGGGGGATGCGCTGTCGTTGGAACAGAACACACAGGTTGATGAGGGGTTGGTTGTCGAGTTGCGCCGTGCGCGTAATGTGACAATCTCAGTAGACGGTAATGCACAAGTCTACCGTACCACACGCCAGGACCCAGCGGCGATCCTACAAAGTGTTGGCGTCACGTTGGCCCCAGACGACCGTGTGACCGTTGATGGCACACCCACCACCCAGAATATGCTGGGGGCGTGGCCCGTCCCTGCGAACCAGATCACCATTCGGCGGGCAATAGATGTCACGGTAAATGATGGCGGGGTGGCCCAGCAGATACGCACCACAGGCGCAACGGTGGGCGAGGCCCTGTACGATGCTGGGGTGACGGTTTATGTAGCCGATGCTGTTTCCCCTTCGCTGGATGCCCCGCTGACCCCCGGCTTGACGATTGCGGTTGCGCGTGCGATGGAGGCCACCGTGATTGCTGACGGCACCACCCTAGAAACGCGCACCCGCGCAGAAACGGTTGGGGGCCTACTCGCGGACGCGGGTGTGTCGCTGATGGGCCTGGATTACGTCATTCCTGATGAAAATGTGGCCGTCCAACCGGGTATGAGCGTGCGTGTGATTCGTGTCGAAGAGGCTGTTGTTAGTGAGACAGCCGTGATTCCCTTTGAGGACATCTCACGCGGAGATGATTCCCTGGAGTTGGACCAGGTACGCATTATCCAGCCAGGGGCGAATGGCCTCACCCGCACGAATATTCGTCTGCGGTATGAAAATGGCGTGGAGATCAGCCGCGAGGAGGAGGGGACGGTCATCGTGCAGGACCCCCAGAACCGGGTCGTTGTCTATGGGACGGGGGTTGTCGTCCGCACGGTGGACACGCCCGACGGCCCCCGCGAATACTGGCGTAGGGTCCGCATGTACGCCACCAGCTACCATCCGGCGGCGCTTGGGGGGGACAACATCACCGCAACGGGGCAGGTACTCACCAAGGGGGTTGTTGGCATTGACCCGAACCTGATTCCCTATGGCACACAGGTCTATGTGCCGGGGTATGGGGTTGGCGTGGCGGCAGACACCGGTCCGCCGCGTGGCTTTAGCCGTTGGATCGACCTCGGCTACGACGATGAAAATTGGGTATCATGGTCCCGGCAGGTGGATGTCTACATTCTAACGCCCGTCCCCGCGAATATTGCCTACGTCCTGCCGGAGTAGCGCACTATCCCGCTTTCATCGCCCGGTGATAGACAGCAAGTGTCTCCCTGGCGGTCTTGCGCCAGGTGAAGTTCGACGCTCGTGCAATCCCACGGTTCGCCATGCTCTCGTACAGGTCGGCCTGTTCCAGCAGCGCCAGAATCGCGCCGCCCATCTTGGCAACACTCCCATTTTGAACCAGAAACGCCCCATCCCCCACAATCTCGCTGAACATGTCGATCTCGTTGGCGACCACTGGCGTCCCAGAGGCCATCGCCTCCAACAATGGTAGTCCGAACCCCTCGTAGGCGCTGGGATACACAAACACCTCTGCCAGCCGATACAGCGACGGCATATCCTCCGCATCCACATACCCTGTCCAGAACACGTTTTCCTGCGGGACATCCTGCTCGGCCATCTCATCACGCGGGTTCGGGTAGAGCGGTTCGGCGTATTGCGGCTCTCGCCCGGCGATGACCAGCGGTGTGTAGTCCCCATGTGCCTTGGCAATGTAGCTGTAGGCGGCGATCAACTGGCCCACGCGCTTACGAGCGTCGAAGCCCCCCAGGTACAGGATAAACGGATCATCAGGGAGGCCGTACTTAGCAGCGACCGCCCCGTCCCGGTCGCTGCCCATCTTCGGGTGATAAACGGGTTTCGGTGCAAGGTGGGTGGCGGTGATACGCTCGGCGGGGTAGTCGAATTGGTCTACAATGTCGGCGGCGCTGGCCTCCGTCAACGTGATAATCTGGGCGCTACCCTGGGCGGCTGCACGTACCAGCGAGACATATAACCGATTGAAAAAGCCTGTCGCATATTCGGGGAACAGCAGCGGGACCACGTCGAGCACGCTTGTCACGAGACGTGCGGGTGAACTCAGCGGCGGCCCCCAGTACGGCACATGCGCGATGTCCGCGCCGCACTGCGCGACGGCTCGCGGGTAATGTTGTTGCTCGAACAACACCTTGCCGAGCTTGCTGTTGCCGCCCCCCCGCACCTGTTGCACATCTACCCCCTCCGGCACCCCCTCCGGCATTGTCACACAGGCTGGTAAAACGAGTGTGTACTGAACGTCCTTATCGGTTTGGCGTAGGGCTGTGAGCAACTCGCGGACGTACAGACCGCTGCCAACATGCGGCTGGTCCCAAAACCAACCGTTGATTGCAACGTGCATAGGGGGCTGTTCCTGTTCGGGTGTTTGCCAAAGCGCAGTTATTGTGACGAAAAGCAGGGGGAAGGACAAGGGGGATAACGTGCAGGTATCCCCCTCTAGCGCATTGCTTATGTGGTGCGGTTAGCCTTCATCCGTCGGTGGCTCGCCGTCCCCACCCTGCATAATCAGGCGGGTGAGCGATTCCCCGGCTACCTTCCGTACCTCCTGGTCGTTGTCCTCGCGCTGCATCCGCAACAGCTTGCGCACAGCGCGGCGGTCGCCCAGGTTGGCGAGGGCTTCGGCAGCAGAACGGCGCGTCCACTCGTCATTACTGTCCAGCAACGGGAGTAACGCATCCCCGGCGGATGTATCCCCCAGGCGTCCCAGCGCGTTGATCGCAATCTCGCGCACTTTGGAGTCGGCGTCATCCAGGACGGTGATAAGCGGCGAAACAGCACGCTTGTCGCCGATGTAACCGAGTGCCTCCGCAGCGGCCCCCTGCAACATCTCGGAGCCGATCATCAGTATGTCGATGAAGGTCGGCACCATCCGTGTGTCCTGCGTGCGCCCAATCAGGCGAATCACCAACGCCCGTTGTCCCTCAGACAACGCCACATCGTCTAGCGCGGCCACCAGCAGGTCCGCAACCTCAGTGTTCTCCGGCTGCACCATATCGAACAGCCCGTTCCGCAAGCGCATTCCAATATCCAGCGCCAACAGCTTCCACAGACGGCTGTCCAGGTCATCCAACAAGGCGGTGAGGGTCGGCGTTGCGGCCTGTGGGCTACCAATCTTTACCAGCCCGCTGAGCGCCGCGTACTTGACCTTCGGCTTATCGTCGTTCAACACACCGACCAACCCATCAACGGCGCGGTCGTCGCCCTGCTTGCCGAGCCACTGCGCGGCCTCGTAGCGCATGGTTTCATCGCTGTGCTGAAGTTGTTCGAGTTGCTGTTGCAGCATGTTGTTCATCACTTTAACCTGTGGGACTTATGGGTGTGCTACGGTTGCTTGGTGGCTTGCCAAGCCCGCTTAGTATAGCATATTCTTGTCGCTACAAAGGGGTTCTGGCGTCAGAACCGAATAGGATTTACGACGCTTTCTTGGCTGGAAAATAAGCGTTGATGACCGTCTGTTGTCGCTATCGCAATCCTTACGTCTGTCGAATGGTTTGCATATATCGTGGCAGGTATAATGAACAGGATGAATAACATATAAAAGGGAGTTCCCTGTATGGCTAAAGAAGTTGCAACGCTTGGCGGTGGTTGTTTCTGGTGTTTAGAGGCCGTCTACCAGGACTTAAAGGGCGTGGAGCGCGTCGTAAGTGGGTATACAGGCGGCCACGTCGAAAACCCCACCTACCGCGCCGTGACCACCGGGGCCACCGGCCATGCCGAGGTAGTGCAGGTCACGTTTGACAATGATGAGGTGAGCTTTCAGGACATCCTGAATGTGTTCTTCACCATCCACGACCCGACGACCCTCAACCGTCAGGGCGCGGACGTTGGCACCCAGTATCGTTCGGAGATCTTCTACCACAGCGACGAGCAGAAGCGTATCGCTGAGGAAACGATGCAACGGCTAGAGGCCGAGGGCATCTGGGCCAACCCCATCGTCACCAAACTGTCCGAGATCGGCACGTTCTATGAGGCCGAGGGCTATCATCAGAATTACTACAAGGACAACCCGAACCAGGGGTACTGCCGCGTCGTGATCGCGCCCAAGGTTACCAAGTTCCGTAAGCAGTATATGGACCGCTTGAAGGTCTAGTTCGCCCTACTGCTGCCGGACCCAAGCACGCCGAGACTCGTATAAAAGCTCGGCGTGTTGTGTTTTGCGGGTGTCTACTTGTCTAGTGTCGGGTCGAACGCATCACGGATGCCGTCGCCCAGCACGTAGAAGCACAGCACCGTCAACGTAATTAGCACGCCAGGGATAATCGCGAGGTGTCGCGCCCCTGCCGTCTTGATGATGTCCTGTGCGCCCGTCAACATATTGCCCCAAGTCGGCGTGGGCGGTTGTACCCCCAGCCCCAGGAAGCTCAACGCGGCCTCGGCCAACATCAGCGAACCGATGTCAATCGCCAGTGTGACCACCAGAATCGAAATCAGGTTGGGCGCGATGTGGGTCGCCATAATGCGAATATCGCTGGCACCCATCGCCTTCGCACTCACCACATACTCGCGCTCCCGTAACGAGAGCGTTTCTCCGCGCACAAGTCGCGTCGTTCCCGTCCAGCCGAGCAACCCCAGTACCAAGATCAACGTTGTTGGCCCCGGCCTCAGCACTGCTGCCAAGATCACCAGGAGAATCAACTGTGGAATGCTGTTAATCGTCGAGATCACCCACATGATGATGTCGTCCACAATCCCGCCGTAGTAGCCCGTAGATACCCCAACAGTCAGCCCAATCGTTAGCGATAAGATCGCCGCTGCAAACGCAATCCCCAGCGTGATCTGCCCGGCCCGTGCCAACCGTGCCAGATGGTCCCGGCCTAGGTCATCCGTCCCTAAGATGTGGCCCTCGCTCAAAATGGGTTGGAAGGCATTGGTGGTGTCTGTGCGGCGGTAGCTCACCTCGAATACGGACTCAATCAGCGGCGCGGACAACGAAAAAATCACCAATACAACCAAGACCCCCAACATGGTCATCGACAGGCGATCCCGCCGTAGCTGACGCAGTGCCTTCTGGTACAACGACTCGCTCACAGCCAGTTCGCTCCCCCTGGCGATCTTGGCGACCCCACGCTTCATCTCTGATTTTGCTTCTGTAGCCATGAGACGTTCCTCCTAAAACCGAATGCGGGGGTCAATGAGCGCGTACAAAATGTCGGAGAGGATATAGCCCAGAATCGTCGCTACACCGCTGATAACCACCGTCGCCATGACGAGCGGATAGTCCAACTGGCGAACCGCGCCGATGATCGTGCGACCTAGCCCTGGCCATGAGAAAATCGTCTCCGTTAGAACTGCACCCCCCAACAAACCCGTGATGGCCGGGCCAAGGAAGGTCGCAATTGGGATCAGGGCATTACGTGCACCATGCGTCAGCCACACACGACGCGCCGTTAACCCCTTGGCCTTGGCCGTCCGCATGTAGTCCTGCGAAATGACTTCTAACATGGAGGTCCGCATGTAACGCGAGTACGCCGCGATAAACACCGTCCCCAGCGTGAACGTCGGCAGTACGAGGTACTCCAAACGTCCCCATAGCGGCGGGCAATCATCGTCACCAGCGAGCAACTGTTCCGGCGTCGGCAACGGACATCGCCCAGACAACGGGAATATTTCCAGCCATGACGCAAACACCAGAATCAAAATGAGGCCCAACCAGAAGTTCGGTACCGCGTTAAAGATCACCGCTAGCACACGGGTCACGTTATCGAAGGCCCCGCCACGCCGTATCGCCGCGTAGATGCCTGTTGGGATGCCGAACAAAATACCGACCACCAAAGCAGAAACCGTGAGTTCTAGCGTTGGTATGATCCGTTCGCCGATGATGTTGATAACGGGCTGGCGTCCCCGGAACAGTGAGTTGCCGAAGTCACCCCGCAACAGACCTTTACGGCTACCGTAGTAGTCAATTTCCCCGTCACCATCGAGGTCACGCCCCCGCCACTCATCCCCGATCATCCAATAAGTATACTGGAGAATCCACGGGTCATTCGTGCCGAGTTGGGCCTCTAACCGGGCGCGGGTTTCTGGGGAGGTGTCTGGGCTAAAAGCCAATGCCCGCGTTGGGCCGCCGGGGGCCGCTGTCATCAGCAGAAAAGAAAGCAGTGTAATACCAAATAGGGTGGGGATCGCTTGTAACAAGCGACGAATAATATATCTACCCATTGTGTGAACTCCGAGATGCTACCAACAGGGGCAATTGCACAAACGAGACTACCGGCCTGTCGTTATATGCGAATGAGGATGCGTTTGGAAGATGACGAATGTAACCGCATGAGATGTTCCTAAAAGGGGGAGCCGCAAGACTCCCCTTCCCTTACCCGTGGGCAAAATCAATCCGTACAACTTTCGAAAGTCATCAGCCATCCGTCCCCAGCCCAACATAGACGCTACAGCCCGGAACGCGCCTTGACGTGTTTTGAGCTAACAACTAACGACTTGTCTGTGAACGGCTTACTCCTCGGCGATAACCGCCCAGGTGGTTAGGTTCCAGTCAATCGCCTGAGCGAATGGGCTGAACCCAATGACCTCGTCCTGTGCAGCGTACATCTGGTTTTGGGAGAACATCCACATATACGGCATCTCGTCGTACATGATCTGCTGCATTTCAGCGTAGATCTCGGCGCGGGCCTCCTGGTCACAGCCAGGGACCGTGTTGGCCTGCTGCTCTAGCTCTACGTAACGCTCGTTGTAGAAGGAGGTGAAGTTAAAGCCACTGCCCGGCACGTCGGCACCCGGGCCGAAGAGCTGGATGGTGTTCGGGTCATCCGGGTAGCCAGCACGCCAGCCAAGGATGAACGCGTCGAAGGACTGGCTGTCCATGATCTCCAACAGCGTGTTGAACTCGATGGTCTGGAAGTCCACTGTGATACCGATTTGGTCCAACTGGTCTTGAACCACCGTGCCGATGGCCTCACGACGGGTATTGCCGGAGTTGGTGAACAGTGTGAACTCAAACTCGGTGCCGTTAAAGCTGGCGTCTACCTGCTCGGCGTAGAGGCAGCCGTCGCACACGAGGCGACCATCGTCGTTCGGTACCCAGCCAGCCTCAGCCAGCATCTCCAATGCTAGTTCAGCGTCGAACGCACGCGGCTCCAGGCTGTCATCATGCGCCCAGGAAGCCGGAACCAACTGTGAGGCCATGCGGGAACCGTTACCGAAAACCGCACCCTCAATGATGGAGTCTACGTTAACGGCATGGCCGATGGCGTTACGGACCATCACATCGCTAAAGAACGGGTGTAAGCCCTGGTCAATCCGATTACCGTCCTCGTCGAAGGCCGGCTGCGGGTTTTCCGGGTCTGCCAGGTTGAACGCCATGTAGTCCCAGGTGGTACCGGGGAATTCAGCAATCTGCAACTCGCCACCGTTCTCAAGGCTCTGCTCACGGATCTCGTCCTGGCGGGTCGGGGAGATACCCTCAAGGAAGTTTAGCTCGCCTTCCAGTAACGCCTCAATCAGCACGTTCTGGTCGGAGTAGACGGACTGGATGAAGCCGTCCAGCGAAACCGGGGCGTCGCCCTCACCACCATCAACGAAGCCCTTGTTTGCCAGCAACGTGGTCAACTCGCCGGGGCGGTAGGTGCCGAAGGTGAACGCACCACTCGTGACGGTCGGCTCTAGGTTCTCGTCAAAGGTTGCCAGGTCTGCCGGGGCAACACCCTCATAGATGTGAGCCGGGATCGGCGCAACCACTGCGATGTTGTTCAGGGCGGAGCAAGCCGGGGTCTGCATTTCGACGACCAGTGTGTAGTCGTCAATGGCTTCCATGCTGGCAATCGTCTCCAGCACGAAGGCGTCCGGGTGCTCGACCTCTGCCGTGTTCATCAGGTCCCAGTTGGCGATGATGTCATTCGCCGTGACGGGGGTGCCGTCGCTCCAGGTGTAAATATCTTTGAGCGTGAAGGTGTAGGTCAGGTTGTCCTCGCTAACCTCCCAGGACGCCGCCAGTGCGCCTTCCTGGTTCGGCTGGATTGTGCCTGTGGCCGTGTCTACATTGACGAGGCCGAGGAACAAGTACCCGACGATATCGGCACAGTCCGTGCCCGTGCAGTAGATCGGGGAGAAGGTGTCTGGCCCTTCGCCGAATGTCCCCGTGACGGCGACACCACCTGTTGGTTCTTCCTGTGCAATTGCTGGGACGACCAGCGCCAGCAAAGTAGCCATCACCAGGACAGCAACGGTAAATTTGGAACGTTTCAACATATCTTAACCTCTGTGTCATTGTCAACAACGAGCAACGTAATGCGGTTTATGTATTGTGGCGTACTGTGTGAGGGGATGCCACCAAAGTAAGCCACTTACTAAATCAACGTTAACCCATTTAACGCGTAGAAAAAAATAGAGGGGTGTCTTTAAACGCAAAAGAGCGCCCACTTTGGGGCGCTCTGGGGTGTTACATGGGTGTTGAAAGGCTTACATGCCGCCCATCAAGCCACTGATGAAGTCCTCCAGCGGCACAGCGTCTGCCGGGGCCTCAATCGTCGTGGTCGCTTCGTAGTCCAGGTTCACCGTGAAGTTGAAGTCCACGTCGAAGCCCAGGTCGGCGCTACCCACTGTGATGTCTAACGAGGTAGACTCCACCATGCCACTCGCACCAACTGTCTGTGTCGCGCTGAAGTTGCTACCACCCAGGACCATCGGGGCCATCATCGCGACCTGCGCGGTGTCCGGGTTAGAAGTCAGTGCTTCCTGGACTGCCGGGTCTGCTAGCAACTGCTCCAACAGCAGGCTCACCGTGTAGGCGTCGCCCGCACGAGCGATGTTCACGTACTGCGTGAAGTCCACAGCAGCCAAGCCCATTGCAGCGTCCATGAACTCCGGTGGCAGGGCGCTCGTCGGGTCGTCCAAAAGGTCGCTAGAAACACCCGGTACGATACCCGCGTCAGCGGTGGACTCCAGCGCTTCCTCAGTCACCTCAATCCAGCCCATGCCGACGTTGAAGTACACCACATCACCCGCCACGATGACGTCCAACTGGGCCGGAATGTCCTCCACGCCGTCGGTCAGGTTCCCAGTCACATTCATGGTGAAGCCGTCAGCGGTGATGAAACCGGAACCGGTCAAGTCCATGTTGATGGTGTCACCGTCGGCGTTAATCAAAGCCGTGGTGGTGAAGTCGTAGCCCAGGTTCCCAGCGGACATGGTGCTCATGCCATTCGCCTGAGTCCAGGCGGCGAAGTCCTCTTCGCTCAGGCCAAAGGTCCCTTCCTGGGCAGCAACGCCAAAGGCCAGTGCGAACACAGCGGCCAGGGCCACGACAGCCATCAGGACACGGTTACGGAGTGTCTTCATGTTTTTCTCCTCAAGTGATAGTAGGGTAGGTTGAGGCTTTTATTTGTTGATGGGGACTAGTGCTAAACCTCATACAACAGTGTAGCGATGCACTTTAACGTCTGTCAAACAGATTGCATCAAAAATGTATAAAAATGTTTTGTTCTCCATAACGAAATGTTTCGCGAGGGGTTTTTATTTGTTTATGTGGTAGTTATGTAAACAATCAGTAAACGCTCGGTGAATCTGCACCCGTTTTGTGAAGAAATGCACTACAATGCGCGGCATACATTACTCAACCTTTGGAGGTTACAAAACGTGTCACGAGGTATATTGACAACGATTGTTGTCGTGGTGTTGCTGGCGGTAGTCGGTGGTGCTGCGTGGTTTTTCCTGACAGACAACGCCGAGATCACTGAAACCGCCCAGGAAGGCGCGGAGGAGTTAACAGCAGAAACGGCATCGGATGTGGTGTTCCGTATCGACCCAGAACAATCTACCGCAGAGTTTCGCATTGATGAGGTCTTACGTGGTGAGGATGTGACGGTCGTTGGCACGACCAACCAAATCGCCGGAGACATCCGCGTCAACCGCGATGACCCCGCTGCATCTGATATCGGGGAGATTCGCATCAATGCCCGTTCCATCGAGACGGACGCCTCCAACCGCAACCGGGCATTACGTCAGGTGATTCTGCGTTCCAGCGAGGACGAATTCGAGTTCATTACCTTCGAGCCAACCGCACTCCAGAACATGCCAGAAGCCGTCACAGTGGGCGAGGCCTTCGAGTTTCAGATTGTCGGCAACCTGACGATTATTGAGACCACGATGGAAGTCACCTTTAATGCCACCGTTACCCCCACCTCCGAGGCGGAGATCACAGGCACCGCCGAGACGACGCTCCTCTACCCGGAGTGGAACCTGACCATTCCTGAAGTGCCGATTGTCGCGAGCGTGGAGGACGAAGTGTTCCTGACGCTCAACTTCGTCGCGACTGAGGTTGGCGAGGAGGCCGCTGAAGAAGAAATCGCGGACCCAGAGGCGATTGAGGAAGCCACCGGGTAACGTTCACTGCCAGCAAATCCGCAGGGAAGGGCCAATGTGCCCTCCCGCTGCGCTAAACCGTTCCTCCTCTCTATCCCGCTGGAAATGCGAACGGAATCACAAGGGTGATAACCAGGGCATCCTCCGTCGCGAAGGCATCATCCACCAGATAATCGAAAATAAGGTTGTTCGTTAGTGCCGAGGCCAACGCCGCGTTGATCTGTGTGGCGAGTTGTGCTGCGAGTTCCGGGGGAAGTGGCGCATCACCCACTGTCACCTCACCCAGGGCGAGCGCCCCCTGTCCCTCATTCAAACTCATGCTCACGCTTACCGTCAACGGCCCGCTGACCTCCCCAACGGTGATCGTTTCCGCTGTAATGCGGATGCCGTCTGCCGTGGCATCCACCGCTAACCCGGTTGACGGGTATCCTGCCACGAACAGCGCCGCGTCCAGGTAAACCGCCAACGTCTGCTCCGTGAGGTGATACGTTACCACAACCGCACCTGCGGCCTCATCCACAACCAATCCCCCGTTATCCGCCATATACGCCAGGAGCACGGCCAGTTGTGCGGCGTCCAACGTCTGCACGCCGTCTGCCAGGGTCGTTTCGGCAGCCAGTGTAGTGGCCTGCGCTGTCTCCAACGGGAGCGCCTGCGCGGTCCCCGCTGCGGACGCAGTTACGACCACCTGAGTCCCCCGGAGGGCGGTTGGGTCCAGTGTCGGCGCGAAGGTCGGCGTTGCAGGGAGTGTTGGCGTGGGCGAGCCAAGCATATCCTCGGTGACGGCGGTCGCTGTTGCGCCCACATTGCCCTCAAGTGCTTCGGTCGTCTCCTCAAAAGCACTGGCATCAATGGTAAACGTAGCCGCTGCGGTTTGGACGGCCTGGGTTCGCAGCTGCTCCTGCGCCGCCTCCGTCGCTGCAATCTGGGCCTCGGCTGTTGCCTCTTGTAGTGCCTCCAAAACCTGTTGGGTGAGCGTCGGGTTGACCTGTTCAACCGGAGCCTGCGGGGCGGCAAAGGTCGTTGTGAGGACCAGCAATGCCACTAGGAGGCCAAGTATAAGGGAGGGTAGGCGGGGAATCTGCATAGTCGCTCGTCCTTATCGCGTTCGTCGGTGGGTATGGTGCGCCTTGCAGTGTAGCCGAGTTCGCCGTTAGCCGCCATTGTCGGGAAACAGCCGGAATGCTAAGATAAATCTGCATTGTTCCTGACCGACGGTAAAAGGTAACACAGTTTTGACGACACTCATCACAGGCGGCGCGGGGTTCATCGGTAGTCACCTCGCACGACACCTGTTGCAACGCGGCGACGATGTGTTGCTGTTGGATAACTTCGATGATTACTACGACCCGGCTATCAAGCGGGTGCGGCTGTCTGCGCTTGCCCCAGACGCGCCACTTGTTGAGGTAGACATTCGTGATGATGAGGCTGTGACCGCTGTTTTCAAAGCACATTCCATCAGCCGCGTCGTGAATCTCGCGGCGATGCCGGGGGTCCGTTACTCTGTGAGCCGGGCGCGTCTCTACATGGATGTCAACACAACCGGGGCTATCAACCTAATGGAGGCCGCTGTTCAGCATGATGTTGAGGTGTTTGTACAGGCGTCTACCTCGTCTGTGTACGGGCATGCAGAACGTATTCCCTTCCAGGAGGAGGACGCCGCCGACCGCCCGCTGGCCCCGTACCCCGCCAGCAAACGCGCCTCAGAGTTATTCGCCCATAGTTTCCACAACCTGCACGGCCTCAACGTGACGGTGCTGCGGTTCTTCAACGTCTACGGTCCCCACGGTCGCCCGGATATGATGCCCGTGAAAGCACTGGACAATATCCTGAACGGTAAGCCGGTCTACTGGTGGCATAACGGCCAACTCAAGCGCGACTGGACGTATGTGGATGATACCGTAGCGGGGGTCATGGCGGCGCTAGACCGCCCAATGGGATTCAAGCTGATTAACCTGGGTTGTGGCGAACCCTTGGCCTTTGCGGACTTTATCTCTATCTATGAGGAGTTATTGGGCAAGGAGGCCGTCAAGATTGTGCAAGATGCCCCCCTCACCGAGCCGCTCATCACCTACTGTGACAACACCCGCGCTCGTGACCTGTTGGGTTTCGAACCAAAGACGAAAATCGCGGATGGCCTCATGAATGTGTGGACCTGGTACCGCGAGACAAACAAGGTCTAGGTGCGCTTAGGTCACCGAGGTATCGCCTGCATCCTTATCTGTGGGTGTTGCCTCGGCTGTCTCCTGTTCTTCTGCCCGCCAACTGGCCCAGATCATCAAAAACACCCCGAATACAATGGCGTGGTCCGCAAGGTTCGACACATTTGAGACCACCCCCGGAATGGTGTAGTGGATGAAGTCCACCACATGCCCGTAGATGACACGGTCAATCGCGTTGCCCAACGCCCCGCCAACAACCATCACTGTCGCAATGCGAGCGTCCCAATCGCGGTCCGTCAGCTTGCGATAACCCCACCCCAGTATGACAGATACCACAAATGCAATCACCAGAAAGATACGCCCCGCCCACACAGTCCCCGCGAAGATGCCAAAGGCCGCGCCCGTGTTAAAGCTCCGGGTAACCTGAAACACCGGGTAAAGCGCCGGGATGGGCTGCACGGACTCGTACATGACTAGCGACCGCACAACCAGTGTCTTGGTTGCCTGGTCAACCAGCAAGATTGCCAACACACCCACAATGAGAAAAGGCCACCGGGCGCTAGAGGTCATCTTCGCTCAACAGGGGAATGATATAGATTACAGGTTCTTCGTAGGGGTGTGCGGCCTTGATTGCCGAGACAACCCCCTTGGCCTCACCCCGCAGGCAGAACGTCTCCACCCGGACCTCTGCCTCCCGGTTGATCTCGCCTACATCGCCGACGTGCGGCTGGGCACTGTCCCCCGGCAGGAAGCGCCCAAAACCTTCGCTGCTGAAGGAGCAGAAGGTGTACTCTCCCAGAACACCCGCCCCGGCTTCACCCATCGCCTTGAGCAACGGGTCCAGGTCACTTTTGTTCACCGTAAACACGATCTGTACACGGTCGTCGTGCATCGTACCTCCTTTCAACTTTGCTGCTGGCATATCGCAGTATTCTAACGGTTCTAACGGAAAACGAGAACGCAAGTTTGCGGCAATTTCACAGGTATATGGGTATCATTGCAGGTGATACGTTGGTGGCGTAAGAATGCGGGGTGTAACAAGCATGGGCAGGCGACGTCGTGTGAGTGGATACCGCCCGAACCGTAGCAGCGGGGGCTGCGTGTCGGTCATCATCTGGTTTGGGATTCTAGTCAATGTCGGGCTGATCCTTTACACCGTCAACGATGGTGACGCGTCGCTGGCGTCCCTGCTACGGCTGCCGTCCGATGATGCCGGGGCTGCCCTACGTGCTTTCGAAAGCGGCGATTTTGACAGTGCGATCAGCCGTGCTCAGTTCGCCTTGGACCTTGACGATGCGGATACGGCTGCCGCGATGACGCTCACGCGTGCGTTGGTCTACCGTAGTTATACCGATTTCCGCTATGAGGCCGACCTATCCGCCGCCTTGGACGCTGCCACCGCCGCCATCCGTGACAACCCGGACGACCCCAATACCCTTGCGGCGCAGGCGTTTGCGCTCCAGGCTAATGGGCGTGCAGTAGAAGCGGTGGACGTGGCAGAACGCGCCCTCGAAATCGATGAGAATCACACGCTTGCCCGCACCGCGTTGGCGCTTGGTTATGCCCGTGCGGGTAGCTTCGACACCGCCCTGCGCGAGAGCGAAACTGCCCTCGCTAACGCGGGAACTGCGCCCGAGGCGTTCGAGGCTCGCCGCGCTGTTGCCATTAGCACGGCGGACCTGGGGCGCTACGACGAGGCCGGAGCGCTCATGCAGTCCCTCATTGATGATTATCGGCAGGTGATCCCGCTGTACTACGAGCGTGCGCTCTATGCGCGGCAGGTGAGCCAGGCCGAAATCGCCGAAAATGCCTACTTTGCCGTCCTCAACATGGACGAGGGCAACGTCAAAGCGCACCTGCGCCTGTGTGAGTACACCAACGCCATTGGGGAGCGTGCTACCGCCCGTACACAATGTACCCGTGTCACCGAGCTTGCCCCGTCGCTGGCGGACGGCTGGTATCAACTGGGGCGCTTGCACTTTCTCGCGGGGGAGTTTGAGCAAGCCCAGGCCCGGCTCAACCGCTGCTCAACCCTCCAGGTGACACAGAACACCCCACCGCCGGAGCGCATCTTTGAATGTTGGTATCTTCAGGGGCAGTCTGCGGAGATTCTGGGGGACTGTGATGCGTTGATTGCCACCTACAACCAGTTTCAGATCATCGCCGCCGACCCCGCCGTCCGCGAAACCTGGACCTACCCGCCAGAAGGCCCACCTATGTGCCAGTAGGGGCGTTTTGCTGGCAAATTTAGACGAACATGCTGTTTCCCTGGAACCTTTCACCGACGGAGGACGTCCTACCACACAGAACACCTACATCAAACATAGGAGAAACTCCGATGCGTAAAGCAACCTTACTAGCACTCATGGCCCTGCTGCTGATTCCAATGGCGATACACGCCCAGGATGACCCAGCGCCGGCCCCCGCTGCTGACGGGGTCGCCCTGGCGATCTACAACCAGGGTACGGCGCTCGTGCAAGATCGCCGCACCTTCCGCTTTGAGGTAGGCGTGACCACGTTGGACTTTACCGACGTGGCCGCCAGCA
>CAYWZS010000051.1:0-27524 GCA_964462905.1 uncultured Anaerolineaceae bacterium | reverse complement strand
CGCCACCGCCCTATCGAAATCAAACACTACCACGACATCCGCCTCGAACAAATTCGAAACTAATTGCAGGTCAGACAATGGCAACGCATCAATGCGCGTTCCCTTCTCCTCTGCCAGCGCAACCACCTGCCCAGACACATGATGTGCCTCACGGAATGGCAACCCCCGGCGCACCAAATAATCGGCGAGGTCTGTTGCCAGCATCGACGGGTCTAGCGCAGCCCGCATCGCCTCTGGGTTAACTGTTATCGTGCGAATCACCGCCGTCACAACGGGTAGCAGCGCGTGGAGCGTGTCAAAGGCATCAAACAGTGCCTCTTTGTCCTCCTGTAAGTCCTTGTTATAGCCACTCGGCAGGCCCTTCAGCGTTGCCATCAACCCTGTGAGGTTTCCCAACAAGCGTCCAGCTTTGCCCCGAGCCAGTTCCATCGGATCCGCGTTGCGCTTTTGTGGCATCAAACTGGATCCGGTGCTGTAACGGTCATCCAGCGTCAGGAAACCGAAAGCCGGGTTGCTGTACAAAATCACATCCTCAGCAAGACGGCTAAGGTGCGTCCCCAACAACACCAGCGCAAACAGTGTCTCCGCCACAAAATCACGGTCGCTCACCGCATCCAGGCTGTTCTCACTTACTGCCGCAAACCCCAGTTCCAGCGCAAGCTGCCCCCGATTCACGTCAAACGGCGTACCGGCCAATGCCCCGGACCCCAATGGTGATGTGCTGGTACGGCGACGGGAATCAATAAGCCGTGTTCGGTCCCGTTGGACCATCCAGAAGAAGCTCATCAGCCAATGACCTACCGTGATCGGCTGCGCGGGTTGTAGATGAGTGTAACCCACCATGACGGTATCCACGTGGGCTTCGGCCTGCTCCATCAATGCCGCTTGGAACGCACGCAGAACCTCATCCAGTTCATCTATCGCGTCCACTACCCACAATCGAAAGTCCGTTGCAACCTGATCGTTACGACTGCGGCCTGTGTGTAACTTCCCCCCCACAGGGCCAACAAGTTCTGTCAACCGACGCTCGACCGCCGTGTGAATGTCCTCATCACCCGGCTTAAAGTCGAATATCCCGCTCTCGATCTCGTTGCGAACACGGTATAATCCATCGACAATCTGCTCAGCCTCCAATGGCGTAATAACCCCCGCCATCTGGATCGCACGCGCATAGGCGATACTCCCACGAATGTCCTGCGCCGCGAGCCGCTGGTCATACGGCAGACTATCATTCAACTTACGCAAATCATCGTTTGTTGGCTCGCTAAAACGGCCACCCCATAACGTCATATCACATCCTCCAGTTCAGGGAAGGCGGTGTAGAGACACGCAAGCCCCCTACACCTGTTGATCAGTTAGTCGCGCTTGAACTTGCTATAATCTGGCTCGTCGTGCAAGCCCTCGATGCCTCCCTCGATGTTAAGGAGCGCCTGCACCTTCAAGGGCAGGCCAAAGAGGTTGATGAAGCCCTCCGCATCAGCCTGATTGTACACATCCTCTTCACCAAAAGAGGCGTAATCCTCGCGGTAAAGGCTGTACGGGCTGCGCCGCCCGACAATGACGATATTACCCTTATACAGTTTGACCCGCACAACACCCGTCACGGTCTTCTGAGTCTCATCCATAAATGCGTCTAACCCCTCACGGAGCTTGGTGTACCACAGACCGTTATAGGTGATCTCCGCGTACTTCAGCGCCAGCGTATCCTTATACTGGAGTGTGTGCTTGTCTAGGCAAATACTCTCCAAGGCTTGATGTGCCTTATGGATGAGCGTCCCGCCCGGTGTCTCGTAGACACCACGCGACTTCATGCCGACTAGACGATTTTCCACAATGTCAATACGACCTACCCCATGCTTGGCAGCAATCGCGTTAAAGCGCATGAACAACTCAACAGCCGGTAGTTTCTCGCCATCAATGCTAATCGGCGTCCCTTGCTCAAACCCCACTTCGACATATTCCGCCTCGTCGGGAGCGTCCTCTGGGTCCACGGAGATCAAGAACATGGACTTCTCTGGCTCAACCCAGGGATCTTCTAACATTCCACCCTCATGGCTCATATGATAGAGGTTACGATCCCGGCTGTAGATGGACTTTTCCGTAGCCGTTACGGGTACATTAAACTCAGCAGCGTAGTCTAGCGCGTCCTCACGGCTGCGAATATCCCACTCACGCCATGGGGCAATCACCGTTAGCTTCGGGTTGAGCGCCATTGCTGTCACCTCGAAGCGCACCTGGTCATTCCCCTTACCCGTCGCCCCATGAGCAATCGCGTCCGCGCCTTCTTTTTCGGCAATCTCAACCATATGCTTCGCAATCAACGGACGTGCGAACGATGTCCCCAATAGGTAATCACGCTCGTAGACCGCCCCCGCCCGCATCGTGGGGTAGACGAACTCCGTCAAAAACTCTGCGCGTAAATCACGAATGTAGAGCTTGCTCGCGCCGGACGCCAGCGCCTTCTCCTCAAGCCCATCTAGCTCGTCCTCTTGGCCTAGGTTCGCTGTGAAGCAAATCACCTCACAGTCCTCATAGTTGTTCTTCAACCACGGCACAATCACCGACGTGTCTAACCCGCCACTGTAGGCAAGAACTACCTTGGTTACTTTTGGCCGTTGCTTGTTGGTCATATAGAGATCTCCATTTCATCGCGTATAGTACTAAAAAGCGCCCCGAACCGTTTTCGGAGCGCCACCGCATTCACCACCATGACAACAGCAAACGTTCCCAACTACATCAGCCGGAAGTGATTGGCGCGTCGGTGGTGAAATGTCGTGATTGTCATCATAGCGCCCAAGCATAACGCATCCCCACAGTGAGTCAAGCGACTCGCCAAACGTCTTAGCGCACCTGTACCGTGGGCGGAACGCCAGTGGCATCTCGTGCAGCATTTAACGAGACTAGCGTCTCACCCGTAACATCCTGAGCATGTGCAAGGACTGCTACCAACATAATGCCCAATACAATGGGCCATCGCTGCTGCATTTATCGCTCCTTCCCAGAACTCCAAGCAGATTTAAAGGCGTTTCTTATTCAAAGATCAAGGTTACTGCGGTACATTTTGTAAGTTCCACGCTTAGTAATGCGTCTAAGTTGTCCTGATATGTGTTCGCAACTGTTTGCCCCCACCTTGTATGGAGATTTCACTTTGAAAACCAAGCTACACACATCAACCGACAGTTTCGACGCCCTACAGCCAGCCTGGGATGCCCTCGTGGAACGTAGCATAGCAAACACTCCCTTTAATCTGTTGGCGTGGAACCGCACTTGGTGGGAAGTATACCAACCCGGCGACTTGTGGATCGTGACCTGCCACACAGATGACAATCACATTGTTGGCATCACGCCATGGTTTATCGAACACCATGAGACACTCGGACGCATCGTGCGCTTTATCGGTCATGTCGATGTTGTCGATTACCTAGATATGGTGGTGGACGAGGCGCATCTCATAGAAGCATATGAAACTTTCGTGACATTCCTCAAGGAAAACCAAGCAAATTATGATCGTATTGGCCTTGCCAATGTACGCGAATCATCCCCCACGTACACAGTCTTCGCAGAAATGCTCAAGTCACAAGGGTTCCAGGTCAGCTTTGAGCAAAACGATGTGGCTCCACGCATCGACCTTCCCACAGACTACGACAGTTACTTGTCCAACATCCTCAGTAGCCGGGAACGCAAAGAGGTGAAGCGCAAGATGCGCAAGGCGGATGGTGGCCTATACGATGTCGAGTGGTATACCGTCAACGGTTCGCATGACCTCAACGAGGAACTCGAACAGTTCTTAAACCTGATGCGCTCTGCCGACCAAGAAAAGGCCGCGTTTCTGGAAAACCCGCAACACGTTGATTTCTTTCGGCGTATTATGCCAGAGATGCAAGCAGCGGACCTATTGCGCCTGCACTTCCTGAAAATCGACGGGACACCCTGTGCGGCGTATCTCAATCTCGACCATAATGGGCATGTGTACGTCTACAACTCCGGGTTAGAGCCAAACACCTTCGGTGCGCTCAGTCCAGGGATCGTCTTACTACAAAAACTCATCAAGGATGCTATCCAACAGGGCCACACTGTTTTCGACTTCCTTCGGGGCGACGAAAGCTACAAGTATAAGATGGGTGGCACCGACACCCGTGTGCATCAGATCAACGCCATATGTTAGACGGAGCAAAACCCAGAATCACCATGCAGCGATTAGCGATTCTCAGCGTCCATACCAGCCCCATTGCGACCCCCGGAGGTAAGAAAGTCGGGGGGATGAACACGTACATCCGTGAAATCGCCCAGGAGTTCGCACAATTCGGCCTTCAGGTTGATATTTTTACGCGCCGCACCAGTGAAAACGAACCCTATATCGACACCACCTTGGGCGACAACGTGCGGGTGATCTATGTCAAAGCAGGAACAAGCACCCCCCTCAGCACAACCGACATCTACCCCCACCTACAGCAATTCACAGCAGGCGTCATTGCCCACGCAATCCGCAACTCCCTGTCCTATGATATGATCTTCAGCCACTACTGGTTGAGCGGTTGGGTTGCCCAGAAACTCAAAGAAGCCTGGGGCATCCCCTTTGTGCAGATGTTCCACACCCTCGGCCACATGAAAAACCGTATCCCATCGATGAGAACGCCTGTCCCCAGTATCCGCATTCAAACGGAAACCAAGGTTGTCGCCTGGGCGGACACGCTCATTGCCAACACACCCGCCGAGGAAGCGCAGCTACTGTGGCTGTACAATACAGACCGCCGCAAAATCGTTGTCTGTCCGCCCGGCGTCAACACAGACCGCTTTCACCCCATTCCAATAGACCAAGCCCGCGCCGCCGTCAACCTCGGCGATGGTGAGCAAATGCTGTTGTTCGTAGGGCGCATTGAACCATTGAAGGCCGTAGACACCATCCTTGATGCCCTTCATCTTCTATGCCAACAGGCGCCCTCAACTCTACAGTCCGTCCGGCTTACGGTCGTCGGTGGAGACCCAAAAGACACAGCAGACCTCGATATGATGTCATTGCGCCGTCACGCACGGAACCTAGGCCTGACAGACACTGTCCGCTTTGAAGGCGCGAAAAACCAGGATGCCCTCGTAAACTATTACGCTGCTGCGGCAACGGTCATCGTCCCCTCAGAATACGAGTCATTTGGGATGGTGGCGTTAGAGGCAATGGCAACAGGCACACCTGTTATCGCTTCAGAAGTTGGGGGATTGGCGTATCTCGTTCAGGATGGCGAAACGGGGTATCTGGTGCCGTCGCGTTCGTCGCAACAGTTAGCCGACCGAATCCAGCGCGTGCTCACAACACCAGATGAGCGTGACAAGTTGGGGGCCAATGCTGCTGTACTCGCACAGCGTTACCGGTGGGGCGCGATTGCCGAACGTCTACTCATCACGTTCGACAACCTGCGGCAACCACGGGCACAACAGCGAATCAGCTAACCCCCATAAGCATTACGTGTGTCAGGGACTTCCGCATCAATAAACGGCTCTTGTTCCTCAACAATCTCCAGCGCGTCGTCCTCGTTCATAAGTGTCTGCCCTTTGTGGTACAGCACATCATTAAAACCGTCGTACTTGTAACGGCGGTTTACCCATCCATAAAGGTTATGTTGAAACAAGACATGGAAAATAACCGAGCTGTCCTCTGGAACCAACGTTTCCTCAATAAGCCACACAGGAGCATATTGTTTTAGGTGTGGCCCGACCTTCACCAGCCGCTTCTCATGGATGGCCTTATCAAACTGTTCAAGCTTAGACATCACAACTCCAATCCAACTTTAATCAGGCTGTTTGGATCGTAGTTTAGCCCCCTTCCCCAGCACAGACAAGCGAAAGCTGCAAATTGCACAGAGACTTGCTTTTACCACGATATGCCCTAGGATAGATTCGTTATTTAGCCAAACCCAACTGTTCATCTCGTCTTAGGGGAGCGAACACCTTGCGTGAAAATTTCCAACTCGCCCGTGAACGCTTGGCCGTTGTCACCGTCATTGTCGGTGAAGCTGTCGGGAGCATTCTGTCACTTGTATTTTACTTCTCATTTCTGGTCCCATTTGCGCTAATCTCCATATTTTCGACGGACCCCCTTCACAGGCGTGTCAGCGGGAATGCCTTCTGGTTGGAGCGTGATCCCGTTTCCAGTGAACTCGACCGCGCACAACGACAGGGCTGATTTCAATTATGTACATTCTTGGCATCTCCTGCTTCTACCACGACTCAGCCGCTGCTCTCCTCAAAGACGGGCAACTTATCGCGGCATCTATGGAAGAGCGCTTCTCACGCAAAAAGCACGACGACAGTTTCCCTGAACAAGCTATCGCCTTCTGCCTGAAAAAAGCGGGCATTCAGCTTCAAGACCTAGACTACGTCGTTTTCTACGAGAAACCGCTACAAAAGTTTGAGCGTATTCTGCTAACGACGCTCAACACCTTCCCGCGTTCGGCGAATGTCTGGCGCAATGCAATGATCTCATGGCTAAACGAAAAGCTGTGGGTGAAAAACATCATCCAGACACATACGCAGGTTGCCTACGACCGCGTGCTGTTCTGCGACCATCATATGAGCCATGCCGCTAGTGCTTTCTTCGCCAGCCCATTCCAAGACGCAGCGGTCCTTACGGTTGACGGTGTCGGCGAGTGGACGACAACCACCCTCGGCACAGCAACAAGCCGCTGGGAAGGTGACGAAGCCGGTGAGAACAAAATTGACCTCTTCCAGGAGCAACGCTTCCCACACTCCATCGGCCTACTATACTCCACGTTCACGGCATGGTTGGGCTTTCGTGTCAACAACGGTGAGTACAAGGTGATGGGGATGACACCCTATGGTGAACCCAAGTACGTGGACAAAGTCGATCAAGTATTCCAACGTGGGGCCGATGGCAGCTTCCACTTGGACCTAGACTACTTCGCCTTTCATCACTCGGCAGAACGCAGCTACAGCAACAGGTTCCTAGAATTGTTCGGGCCAAACCGCCCACCTGACATGGAATTCTTTACTATGATGACGAACCCGGAGCGGTCTGCCGAGAAGGAAATGATGGACCGCAATCAGTATTATGCGGATGTCGCCGCCAGCATCCAACAGGTGACAGAGGAAGCCCTCATCGAAATTCTTAACTACCTACACCAGAAAACAGGCCAAGCGAAGCTCGTGATGGCAGGTGGTGTGGCGCTCAACACCAAGGCGAACTGGCGTCTACTCAACGAGACCCCATTCGAAGAGATCTTCATCCAACCAGCAGCAGGGGATGACGGTGGGGCACTAGGTGCCGCTTTGTGGGCGCACCATATTGTGCTGAACAACCCGCGTAATTGGGTCATGCCTCATGCTTATTGGGGCGAAGAATACAGCGATGCTGAGTGCCGTGCTTTCCTCGATAAAATCGGGGCCAACTATGAATCCTTCGACGAAGACGTTGACAAGATGCTAGATGTCATCGCCGATGAGATGACCCATGAGAACATTATCGGCTTCTTCCAGGGGCGGTTCGAGTGGGGACCACGTGCGCTCGGCAATCGCAGTATTCTCGCGGACCCACGTAGTGCGAACATGAAAGAGGTCGTGAACACTAAAATCAAGTACCGCGAGCCGTTCCGCCCGTTTGCACCAGTGATTCTACGTGATCGTGCGCTGGAATACTTCGACTACGACGATGTTCAGACGCACGAGGCTCCACGTTATATGCTCATGGTTGCGCCAATTCGTGAGGAAAAGCAGGACGAAATCCAGGCCGTCAACCATGAGGGCACCGGACGCCTACAGGCTATCGAACGGGAGACAAACCCGCGCTATTATGGGGTCATTGAACGCTTCGGGCAGGCCACAGGAGTTCCCGTGGTCTTGAACACCTCGTTCAACCTGCGCGGTGAACCTATTGTAAACACACCACGAGATGCGTGGAACACCTTCCAGAACAGTGATATTGACATTCTCGCGCTTGGCTCGTACCTTGTGCGAAAGAACAAGTAGACCAGAGGCACATACATCATGAACAACTTCTTTGCCCGGCTCGGCATTATCGGGGAACTGTTACAATTCCTGTGGGAGCGCAAGCTCTACTGGCTGGTTCCGATGGTTCTCGTGCTCATCATCTTCGGCACACTCATCGTGTTCGGCAGCAACCCGTCCACCGCACCTTTTATTTACACGCTTTTCTAAACGATGACAACAGCCATTCTGCTCGGTGTAACATTCGGCTTGGTGGCTGGCATCTTTGTCCAGCGTAGCTCTCACAACCGCGACCCCATCTATGGTGGAGGCGCGGCACGGGCGCTACATTACCTGGGTGCCAGCACCGTCTCCGCTATGCCCGTTACGGTCATTGGTGTCGTTATCGCCTCGCACGGCCTTGGTGGAATCTGGGTGCGGTTGGGCTATGCCCTGCTCACCGCCCTCTCCCTGAGCGTTGTGATGTACACCAGTATGTACCTGTTCGCGACCATCGAACGCCCTGCACGTGAACAAGCACTACACCAGAAGGCCGAAGCTGGCTGGACGGAAGAAGACGCCCGTACATCAGGTCTTTAGCAGTCGCGCATGAGCGAGCCACCGCAAAAACCCGACGACGTTAACCGCCTAACACAACTCACCTCGGCCAGCCTGCATCAACTGCTTGAAGAGCATCCAGGCGGTATGAATGACCCTGCCGCCTCTCTGATTTCAGTTGCTGAACGCAACGAGCTTATTGACGCTATCTCACAGATCATCCCCGCCGGCAACGTGCTTAAATACATCGCCAACAGCTTACTACAATCCAGCAAAGGCGATATTGGCCTGACCACCGGGCGCTCCCACGTTAACAGCCTATACCGTAGCCTGTCGTTCATGCGCGACAGTATCACGTTTATGGGTCCGGCTGCGGTGCTCGTCGGCTATAACCTCCTCCTGCAACTTACAGGCCACGATATTGACACCTACATCCCGGATGGAACCTGGCAGTTCTATGTTGAATTCGGACTACGTGAGGACACTGGGCGACATCAGAATGAAACGACCGCCTTCCAGCGATTGACTTCGAGTCGTTCTCATAAGCCGACCGATGAAACACAACTGACCGCCTGGGTATTGGCATCCAACTACATCATCAACCACTATGAGCGTTTACTCGAGATGAAGTGGGAGGAGAATATTCGGCTACGTATCATAGAAGAGACGACGGGTATGACCAACATTTACCGGAAATGGCAGGCACTACGAACGTTCGCTGCCCCAGACCTACAAACAGATCTTGTCGACCATCGACAACAGCGGTTCAATCAGTTTTGCGATTATCACCTCTCGCAAGCCACCAAAGCTCAGTGGAATGCCTACACGAAAATATGGTACGACCCCAACAATCAGGAAGAACGCGGACGTGCCCGGCGAGCATACGTCCGGCAGATGTCCATCTATCGCTATCTGGAACCCAACGAGTACAACGATGAGCGCGTTCCAGTTGACCCCGCTAGTCTAGGTGTTGCCATCATCTACGGGGGCAATTACTACCTCCTGCCAGTTGTTGAAACCACGGACCTTGAGGCACTAACCCGGCTATACGCCACAACTCAAGGGGTACTCAAGCAGAAAAACCCACCACAAGCACAGGTTGACCTCCCGCTAACAATGGCTCCTCGTGCAGTACAACAACGGCTTCGCGGCGCACTAGGGCGCGACCAACGCCAAGACCTCGAAGCTCTTCGTAAAGCGCCAATCATTATCAACTGGGATAAAGCAAGCCACCGCCAACCGTTGACGGCCATCCGCGCAGGCAAACGTGGCATCGGTGATCACGCGCTGACGCTTTTCCGCACGGACGCTAGCACCGTGTTCGATTTTTCTCACATTTTTTTTGACGGGCCGTGGGCGATGGCGACGGCAGAAATGCTTACCAACGAGGCCATGCGCTTCCTGGCCGTATTAGATCGACTTCCCTTGCAGCGAGTACCACGCGTGCGTCCCCCCTCCCCACTAAACCTTAAAACGGACAAAGGCTTTGCCACTGCCTTTCATCGTTACGCTGGGAACACCTACGAGGTGAGCGCCGAGGTGAGCCGTTTAATTGAACCGTTACAGCGGATGCGCCAGAGCCTCAAACAACGAACGGGGTTACGTCTCACCATTAACGATATTTTGGTGCTTTACCGCACCATTGCCAATCACCACCACATTCTCAGCGGAGATATAAAAAACAAACTGGCCCCGCTTCGAGCGAATCCAGAAACAGCCCTACTCATCACAAATTTGGAGAAGTCACTGACCGAACGCCGCGCCCAAACCCCCTCCCTACTCATTCCCATCGACGCCAGCCGCCACGATCCCAAAGAACGACTATTCCCCAGCATCTTTCGCAGCCCGTTACCAGACTTTCGCAGTGAACACAACAAATTGATGGAACAACACATGCTTGTGAGCCAAGCGAGCGTGTTCAATCGTCAAAACGAAAGCGTTGATGCTTTTATCAAACAACGAGAGTCGTATCTGGGGTATCTCAAGGCTTTCGGGGAAATGATGCAACATCATCGCAAAATCGCCGTTAGCGGCGAGAGCATGGGTACCGCCGCCATCCGCCTCATAGCGGGCCTCAGCCCAGGCTTACAACAGGCCGCAGATAGCCTCTCGGATCAGTTTGCCGTTGTGAACGAGAACATCAAGGGGGAAGAGGTGTTTAGCAACGTTGGACGCGTATCATCCAACTCATCGCTGACCCGCTTTGCAAGCGCCAAAGACGATAATATTCGTAAGGTTTTGGTTTGGGGGATTATGACCGATCATCAGGACAGGCTGATTGTCACCCTGCGAGACTTTCGCGAGCCGATCCTCGCGCTGGCCAGAGCAGGTCACGCGCCCATCGCCCATCAGATCACAAATGATTTTCTGAACGCATACATTGATGGGGTCTATCGCTTTGCTGCCGAAGTTGAGGGTATCATCCAGGTTTCGTCCAAACCCAGATGATACGGTACCCCTACAGAAGCCTCATTCAAGCTACGATGCAAGACGCTCGGATGCCCTGCTTTCCTCGGTAACGCTCACCTCGTCCGTGTAATCCACGATAACGCGTGCTGCGCGGTCATAGGTGAAATAGTTCCACACCCAGTTGATAAACACGCTGACCCGATTGCGGAAACCGAGTAGCGTGACCAGGTGCAACCCTAACCATGCCAACCACGCCAGATAACCACTGATCTGCACACGATTGAAGATCCATGCAACAGCGTGACTACGCCCAATAGTTGCCATTGAACCGCGGTCAAAGTACCTGAAAACCTTTTCTTGTTTACCTTTCATCCGGCGCATGAGGTTTTTAGCAAGTAACTTCGCCTGCTGTTGTGCCACTGGAATCAATTGTGGATATGGACGCCCATTCGCGTCCTCCAGGTAGGAGATATCACCAATAGCGAACACGTTCTCCAGCCCCAAAACTTCCAAATTACCCTCAACAGGAATCCGCCCACCACGCGCCAACTCAACATTCAGGGCTGTCGCCAGCGGTGACGCCTTGACGCCAGCCGCCCAGACCAACGTATAAGTGCGGATGACATCACCACTTGCCAGAACAATGTGGTCGTCATAAACATTCTGTACCATCTGCCCCAAAATCACCTCAACGCCGATGGACTCAAGTTGTTCCTTGGCCCGTTGCTGCAACCGCGTTGGGTACGGCCCCAGCAGAGAATCCATTGCCTCCACCAGAATCACACGCGCAGGAACATCCTTCAGCGGCTTGTATTCTTCACGCAACACATGCGTATACAGCTCGTGCAACGCACCAGCAGTTTCTATCCCCGTCGGTCCCCCACCTACCACGACCATTGTCGAGATAGCATCTAGCTCAGCGCGGTCCCGTTGCCAGTCCAGGCGCTCATAGAGCTTGAGGATGTGTGTACGCAGCGCAATCGAATTCTCTAGCGTCTTGAGCGGGAAGGCGTGCCGTTCGATGTTCTCGTTGCCGAAGTAGTTGCTGCTAGTGCCTGCTGCAATGACGAGATAATCATAATCAATCAGTCGAATTTCGTCGTCTGCACGAACAACCAATTGCTTCTGGTCAGGCTGAATATCCGTGACCTCGGCCAACATGAAGTCAATGTTGTCATTTTCCGCAAAGATCTTGCGAATCGGGTAGGCCACATCCTGTACGTCTAGGCCAGCCGTCGCCACTTGGTAAATCAAAGGTGTAAACAGGTGGTAGTTGTTGCGGTCAATCACCAGAACCTCAACATCTTCCCCTGCCAATTGGCGTGCCGTGAACAGACCCCCAAATCCAGCCCCTACAATCACAACCTTCGGCTGTACCATAAACCCATCTCCTCATAAACTAACTACAGGTGAACAAAGGTGCACATATAACTTTTACAATGTATCACATGCACCGCGATGCATGTGAACTTGTTCACAAAACACCCACACTTGGACATATGTCCATCAAATCGGGTGTTGTATGTTACATTAGCGCAGATATTTAGACTAATATGAGAACAACACAGGATAGGTTAATGCCAAGAGCAGTATTAAGCGTATATGAGAAAGAGGGGTTGGTTGAGTTCGCAACGGCCCTCGTCAACATGGGATGGGACCTAGTTGCAAGTGGTGGCACACAGCGCAGATTAGAAGAAGCTAACTTACCCGTTACTGCCGTTGAACAGCTAACAGGTGTGGCGGAGATGCTTGGTGGGCGCGTCAAAACCCTTCATCCCGCCATCCATGCAGGGATTCTCGCCCGTGACCGTGATGAGGACTACGAGGACCTGATAAAGTATGGTTACGCCCCTGTCAACATGGTGGTTTGCAACCTATATCCCTTCCAGAAAACCGTTGCCCAAAAGGCGATCACTCTCCAAGATGCTGTTGAGCAGATCGATATCGGCGGTGTAACTTTGATCCGCGCAGCGGCCAAGAACTTTATGCGAGTTTCGTGCATCTGTGACCCCTCAGACTACAACAACATCATCACCGAACTAGAGGAAAAAGGGGACATTCAACTGGCAACACGGCGCACATTGGCAGTCAAAGCATTTGCCCACACGCAAACCTATGACACCGCGATCCATGCGTTTCTCTCACAGGACATCAGCACAGATCCCAGTGTGAGCGACCTCCCAGAGCACTTCTCACTGGGGATGAAGCGGACAGAGATCATGCGCTATGGGGAAAATCCCCACCAAACGGCGGCCTACTATAGCCGCCAAGCCGGGACTGGCACGCTCGGCGCGGAACATATCGGCGGCAAGCAATTATCCTACAACAATATACTGGATATTGACGCTGCGTGGCGCACAGTCGCCGGTTTCGAAGACCCGACAGTTGTCATCGTCAAACACCTCACGCCTACCGGGGTCGCCACTGCCAATGACCTCGCCACCGCCTACCATAACGCACTTGCATCTGATCCAGTCTCGGCATTTGGTGGCATCCTCGCAGTTAACCGAACTGTAGACGTTCCGTTTGTGGAGGCACTCGAATCAATCTTCATTGAGGCGATTGCCGCTCCTAGCTTCTCATCAGAAGCCCAGGGTATGCTTCAGGCAAGCCGCAAGAACTGCCGCCTGCTCAAGATGGCTCGCCCTCATGATGGGTCGCAATTTGAAGTGCGTACTGTCCACGGCGGCTTTCTCGTCCAACAACTCGATAATGGAGATCCCGCAGGCACTACCTTCCGCACTGTCACTCAGCGACCGCCCAGCGACGACGAACTTGAGGCCATGAAATACGCCTGGAACGTCGTCCAACACGTCAAATCCAACGCAATTGTGCTCGCCGTACCGGGTGCAACTGTGGGCGTTGGCGGCGGGCTACCCAGTCGTGTGGATGCCGCAAACTTGGCTACGCTAAAAGCAGGGGAACGCGCGAAAGGTGCAGCCATGGCCTCAGATGCCTTCTTCCCCTTCGCAGACGGCCTCCAGGCGGCCATTGATGCGGGAGTCACCGCTGTGATTCAGCCGGGTGGCTCCATCAGAGACACCGAGGTTATCACAGCCGCCGACGAAGCCGGCATCACCATGATCTTCACCGGTGTTCGCCACTTCCGGCACTAAACCGCCGAACTCTAGCCTTGCCGAAACCGATGCTGAATGCTATCGTTTTATGCGTCGGTTTCGCCACCATAGCTCAATTGGCAGAGCGAACGCTTCGTAAGCGTTAGGTTGTCGGTTCAAGTCCGACTGGTGGCTCACCAGCCCGCGTGATGCGGGCTTTTTTGTTGTCTGTTCCACAACAAAGGACACACACATCATGCCTAACAACCCCATTACCATCGGCATTGCAGGCGGCACAGGCTCTGGCAAAACCACCGTCTCTAACGCTATCATTGACGTAGTAGGCCGCGATAAAATCGCCTACATTGCCCACGATTCCTACTACAAAGATCTTCGCACCCTACCCCGCAACCAACGCAAGAACATCAACTTCGACCACCCCGATTCGTTAGACAATGAACTGATGGCACACCATATCGAGCAACTTCAACAGTGGAAACCTATTGAAATGCCCATCTATGACTTCCGTTTGCACGAGCGACTTGAGGAAACCGAGCGCATTGGTGCCAAGCCTGTTATCTTAGTCGAGGGCATTCTCACCCTAGCACTACCGGCCCTGCGTAACCTATTTGAGATCAAGCTCTTTGTGGACACCGACGCTGATGTACGCCTGATTCGTCGCATTCAACGCGACATATCCGAACGTGGGCGTACCATTGAGTCCGTTATCACACAGTACATGAAAACCGTCCGTCCCATGCACCTAGAATTTGTCGAGCCGAGCAAACGCTACGCCGATGTGATTATCCCAGAAGGAGGACACAACAAAATCGCCATCAGCATGATTACCGACCGTGTTCGCGCCATGATGGGTGAGAACCAGCACAGAGACCCTGAGAAGGATTGACGCTCGAAATTTGAGCGTGCTATACTACCGACAATAATTAAAAAAGAGACGTTGACCGGGACGGTTGTGGCCCTAAACGTGCGATCAAGAGAGTGCAGGTCATGGGCTGCGAACCTGCTATCCACATCACCATAACCCGTCACCCGCGAGTCGCTGGAAGAACACACCCCTTCGGTGTCATTAGACCCAGCCGGGTTCGCCCGCTACAGCGAAAACGAGTGCCAGTGCCTATCACTGGAAACAAGGTGGTACCGCGAAAGCCAACGCCCTTTCGTCCTTGTCTGGACAAAAGGGCGTTTTTCATTGCGTTTGGCATCAACCACAAGGGATCAAACTTGACCCACAGCAACGACACCAATCTCTTTTACGACGTGATTGCGGAGTACTATCCCTATTTCTATCGAGACTGGGAAACCCAACTTGAGCGCGAGGGATTAAGCCTCCGTGCCATATTCCGCAACCAGGGGGTGCGCCGAGTGCTGGATGCCTCCTGCGGCGCGGGTATCCAGGCGGTTCCGTTAGCGCAGATGGGCTTTGAGGTCGTTGCTGCCGACCCCAGCCCGGGGATGCTACGCAAGGCGCACAAGGTCGCAGAACAATACAGCGTCTCCGAGAAAATCCAGTTCGAACGCGCGGACTTCCTCACCTTACCGGACTATGTCGAGGGCACCTTCGACGCTGTCATCACCAAGGGCAACGCCTTACCTCACCTACTTCTAGATCAGGAAATCGAACGCACAATCCGCATCTTTTTCAACTACTTGCGCCCAGGGGGGATCCTCATCATCGGGATGCGTGACTTTGGCCCCTTCATGGAAGCACGTCCACGTTTTCTGCCGGGCTTCATCCACGACCTAGACCCCAAGGGCGAAATCATTACCTTTGATGTCTGGGAGTGGGAGGACGGCCCGCCCGTCATCGCCAAGCAGAAGCTCTACATCGTCCACAGCGAGGACGGCAAGCGATACAACGCCCTCAAACGCTGGGTGGACTATCGCCCATTGTCTACCGATGAGGTGAAAGTGGTGCTCTTGGAAGTCGGCTTTACCGACTTTGAAGACCGCGCCGACCGCACTGACCGCATCATCATTGCCCACAAGCCGAACACCTAAACCCAAGGAGAATCCATGACTGACAACATCAAGAAAGACATGCCCAAGAACTTCGACCCGCAAACGGCTGAAGCCCGCATCTATGATTGGTGGCAGAAAAACGGATGGTTCAAGCCAGAGTGCGCCGACGACGATGCAGAGTCTTTTGTCATCAGTATGCCCCCGCCCAACGTGACCGGAGCCTTGCACATCGGCCACGCCCTGTTTACCTCGCTCGAAGACCTCATGATCCGCTATGAGCGCATGCGTGGGAAGGCCGCCCTATGGGTTCCCGGTACGGACCACGCCGGGATCGCCACCCAACTTCAGGTTGAAAAATTGCTTCGCAGCGAAGGCACCAGCCGCCAGGAGGTCGGGCGCGACGAGTTCCTGCGCCGCACCTGGGCCTGGAAAGAGCAGTATGGGGGCACCATCATCCGGCAGTTGCGCCGCCTGGGTGCAAGCTGCGACTGGGATCGCGAACGCTTCACGATGGACGATGGGCTGTCCGATGCTGTAACCGAGGTGTTCATCCGGCTCTACGAGGAGGGCCTGATCTATCGTGGTCCCAAGCTGGTGAACTGGTCGCCCGGTCTACAAACGTCTGTTTCCGACCTGGAAGTAGAAGACAAAGAAACCAACGGCAAGCTCTACTACTTCAACTATCCCGTTGAAGGGGGCAAACACCTGACAGTTGCCACCACCCGCCCCGAAACCATCCTCGGCGACACGGCAGTCTGTGTTCATCCAGAGGACCCGCGCTATCGTGACTTCATCGGCAAAAAGGCCTATGTCCCTGTGCTGAACCGGGAGATCGCCATCATCGCCGATGACTACGTGGACATGGAATTCGGAACAGGTGCGCTCAAGATCACACCGGGCCATGACTTCAACGATTATGAAATCGGGATTCGTCATGAGCTTGAACTCATTAACATCATGAACCCGGACGCCTCCCTCAACGAAAATGCCGGTCCCTACGCCGGACTGGACCGTTACGAGGCACGCAAACGGCTGTGGGCGGACATGGAAGCGGCTGGCTTAGCCGTTAAGGTGGACGATCATCAGATGGTATTGCCCATCTCACAGCGTGGCGGCGAAGTGATTGAACCGCTACTCAGTACACAGTGGTTCGTGAAGATTCAACCCCTTGCAGACAAAGCGATGAAGGCTGTTCGCGAGGGTGACATCAAGTTCGTGCCAGAACGCTTTGAGAAACAGTTCTTCCACTGGATGGAAAACATCATAGACTGGAACATCAGCCGCCAACTTTGGTGGGGACACCGCATTCCGGCATGGTACAGCCCCAACGGTGAGGTTTACGTGGGGCGCGAGGAGCCAAACGAGGGCGGCCCTTGGACACCAGAAACCGACGTGCTAGACACCTGGTTCAGCAGTGGCCTGTGGCCGTTCAGCACACTCGGCTGGCCGGATGAAACCGACGATGTGAACCGCTATTACCCGACAGACATCATGGAAACTGGTTGGGACATCCTGTTCTTCTGGGTCGCCCGCATGATGATGCTTGGCCTGTGGTTTACCGACAAACCGCCGTTCCATACAGTCTATCTACACGGTCTCGTCCGTGACGAAAAGGGCCGCAAATTCTCAAAAACGCTGGGCAATGTGGTTGACCCCCTAGAGCTTATCGAGGAGTACGGGGCAGACCCATTACGCTTCACGCTCATCACCAGCGGCACCCCCGGCCAAGACATCAACTTGGACACAACCCGCGTGGAGGGCAACTTCAAGTTCATCAACAAGATCTGGAATATGGTGAGCTATACACGCTTTAACCTGGATTCCAACTACACGGGTGAACTCCCCGCCGGGCCACCCCCAGTTGAGGAATTGGACCTCACAAGCCGCTGGCTTCTCAGCCGTCTCAACAACCTGACCGCCAATGTTCAGCGGCTGTTCGACAATTACCAGTACGGCGAGGCAGGCCGCCAGATCTACGATTTCTTGTGGCATGAATTCGCAGACTGGTATATTGAGTTCTCCAAAAATTCGATCTACGATGGCAATGATCGAGACCGGGAAAATGCCCTACGGACGTTGGTATACACGCTGGATACATCACTGCGTCTACTACACCCGTTCATGCCCTTCGCCACAGAAGAAGTTTGGGGATACCTACCTGTGGAGGGCGAGGCCCTGATTATCGCCCGTTGGCCGGAGGCCGATCCCGCATACATCAACGCCAAGGCCGAAGCCGAAATGGAGATGATCCTCGAACTCGTTCGCGGTGTTCGTAACACCCGCGATGAGTACAATGTGGAGCCGAAACACAAGATCAAGGCCTTCGTCAAACCGGGGAGCCACCGCCAACTGTTAGAGGACAACGCCTACATCTTCGCTCGGGTCCCCAACACCAACGTCACCGAAATGGAGATGATTGGCACTCAGGACGCACCAGAAGACGCTGCCGTCATCGTCGCCAATGACGTAACAATCTATCTCCCGTTAGCGGGTATGGTGGACACTGAGGCAGAATGTAAACGATTAAACAAGGAATTGGAGAAGGTTCAGGCAGGCATTGGCCGCTCGCAAGGGATGCTGAACAACGAAGGATTTGTCAGCAATGCACCGGAGGACGTCGTCCAGCGGGAGCGCGATAACCTCGCAGATCTCCGGGCAAAGGCGAATCAAATTCAGGAGCGTATCACACAACTCTGTAGTTAGCTCAGGTGTTTGAGCGTAGGGGCGTGGCTGTAGGTGCTGGTCCGCCCCCCACAAGCACAACCATTAAACACTATCTTGTGCGTTGCGGTTGCTTAGGAATATCGTCCGACCAGCATCTTGCGCCGCCTTACGTACCTCTGCATCCACATCATTTTTATAAACCTCCTGCAATGGCTCCAGCGCATCCACATCTCCCAATGCCTGAAGTTCAGCCACGGCGGCCAACCGCACATCACGGCTTTTGTTTTTTAGCCGTTTGATGTGGTAGTTCATCAGTTGCTTGTTGACTGCCATACAACAATCCTCCACTTGTGCGTTCATTGACAATCAATAGTATAACAAACTTTTCCCAAACCTAGCACATCGTTACCGTCTTTCCAATATTGCAGGTACAATAGTACCTGTTAGGCTTCTCTGGCAAATTAAGAGCAAACCACCCCGTGCCAAACACAGCCATTATCCTTGCAACTGGTAGTAAGTCACACTATAGCAAAATCACCTATAACCGCCCCCGCACCATGCTCCCAGCCGCCGGCAAACCCCTAGTTGTGCGCGTGATGGACCGCCTTTACCGCATCGGCATTCGCAATTACATCGTGGTCCTTGGGGAAAAAGAGGGGGGTGTTGCCAGCTACCTGAACCGACGATGGATGCCGGACATCAACCTACACTTCATCGTCAAGCTAGAGAGCCATCCCCTCGGGCAAGTCCTATACGAAATCGCCTCACAACATCAAGAACCAATGTTGATCGCAGGCTATAATAGCTTTACCCACGGCCTGTTCCCAGAGCGTCTGAACAAGTACCACAATCGCACACCAGACAGCTTCATCATCACAGGCGCAAAGAACAGTCTCTCTCAGGCAACACAATCAGAATTCGCTCAGGTCACGCCATCTCCGGCAACAGACGATACTGCCATCACGGAGAATCACCCACCCGCCGAGAGGGTGACAGCGATTACCACCACCCCGAAGACAAACGGCCAAAATCTTAACGTTATCGACTTTGCAATTGCGGGCACACGGGTGATTGACTTTCTCCAACAAGCACCCCACGAGGTCAAACGCGCCCAACGCCTGCTCGATGTTTTCAAATACTACATGGTAGCGGGTCACTCGGCACAGCTTGCCCGCACCAGCTGGGTCTTACAAATCGAAGCCGACCACGACTTGATTGTGCTCAACCGCCACCTCCTAGACGAACAAATCGACGCCAACATCCTCAGTGAAATCCCATACACGGCCCAAATCCAACAACCCGTCCGCATAGACCCAGGCGTCAGTATCGGCCAGGGCACAAAGATTGGTCCACATGTTTACCTGGAAAGTGGCTGTAGTGTGGGGCGTAATGCACAGCTCCAAAACACGATTGTTCTGCGCAACGCCATGATTCCAGCGCATGAGAAAATCGCAGACACCATTTACACAACGCGGGGCAAACTACCCCCATCCTAGCCACCAAACCTATCTCGCACCTACTGCAAAGCCTTGTATAATGGGCATGTCTTGTCGGTTGAGCCAGAGGTTGCCTTTTGGAGAATACACCACAGAAAATCTGCCGTGCTTGTGGCAATGCCAACCCACCCCAGGCGCGTTTCTGTAACAACTGTGGTGCGGCCCTCGGGGCCAATGGCATCCCACACAACAACACAAACACACCCCCACCCTACGACCCACGGTTCGGCGAAAATGATCTTGTTGAGTCCGATACATCCTGGGCGGCTGGCCCATACGTCTTTGGTACCGCCCTCATAGTATCGCTCCTGGCCTGCGGTGTGTTTGCGTTTGTAGGAACAGGGAACTTCAGCCCGGCGGCCCTCATCTGGTCTGACGGTAGCCCCACACCCACCGCCGACAGCGCTGCTGCGCCAGTTCAAGCAACGCTGAACACCAACACACCACGCCCCACCCGGCAATTCGCAACTGTCACACCTGCGCCGCCCACAGCGACCACAATCCCTACTGAGGGTCCGTGTGCTCGTGAGGTGACAGCAAACGCACCCACCAACACCCTGATTGGCATTATCTCCACCTGCGGCCACCGTGACCTGGACGTGATTGACGAAGTGTTAGAACTTAACGGCCTCACAGACGCATCTGCCCTGTCTGTCGGGCAGGTGATTGAGGTGCCACGGCCTACCCAGACCCCAGACCCCAACCAGGCCCTCACGGATGAAGCGGACGATGAAACGGGTGAAACAGATAACGAAACATCCTCGTCTGATGATACCAACTCGTTTTCGAGTGTGCTATTTGCGGAGGGTGCCGACGGCCTTCCCACTTTCACACCCACCGTGCCTCCCACCCTACCGCCCGGCATCCAATGGCACACAGTGGTGAAGGACGAAACGATTATCGCCGTCGTGAACCGCTACGGGGCTGGCGTCGAAGTTTTATCGCAGATCAACCCAGAAATGACCTTCTCGCAATGTGAATTCAACCCGGACATGCCCTACGGTGGCCCAAGTTGTACCGTCATGCTGTTTGAGGGAATGCGGATTCGCGTCCCTGCCCCAACACCCACACCGACCCTATCGCCCACGCCATCCGGCAGCGAGACACCCACCCCAAGCCCATCCGCGACGTTTAACGCGCCGAACCTTGTCAGCCCTGGCAACCGCGTTCTGTTCACACAGGGCGAACTCATCACACTTCGTTGGAGTGGCACAGGCACCCTTTCCCCAGACGATGTTTATCGTGTGACCGTCCGCAACCTGGGAACCGGCATCACCTACGAGACGAACACCCGCGATACCACGCTCATCTTGCCGCGTGAATGGCAGGAGCGCGACGGGGAACGCTACGACTACGAGTGGCAGGTTAGCCTGCTCAACCAGAACACCCCAGACACACCACGCTTTTTCACCGAAACCCGCATCTTCACCTGGGAAGCCACCGAAGCCGGAGGGGAATAACCATGTTGCATCGTCAGCTCGCCACACTCACTTGGGGGGTTGTGTTCCTATTGGGAACGGGTTGCACCTTCACGCAGCAAATCCCGCAGGCGACGCCAACAATTGTGCCAGTCAACGTAACCGATGCCCCCACCACAACGCCCAGCCCTTCAGCAACGCCAACGGCTGCTATGACACCAGAGCCACTGCCGACAAGTACCGCGCAGGCGCTCGTGGAGCCATCGGACACGCCCTTGCCGCCGTCAGCCACCCCCACAGCGACCGACACGCCCGGCCCCTTCCTGCATGAAATTCAATCTGGTGAAACACTGGGCTTTATTGTGCAGCAATACGGCCACCGCAGCTTTGATGTGATTGACGTGGTAGTTGAGGTCAACGAAAACATCTTTAACCCGGACACACTCCCGGCACCCGGCACGATTATTCTGATTCCACGCCCCACAGTCGAAACCGTCGCAGAGGCAATTTCAGACGGCACGGACGGCAACAACGAGCTTGCAACACAGCCCCCCCGTATTGGTGATGGGTTTACGCTAGTGCATCTCGTTCAAGATGGTGAGTCCCTGATTGACATCGCCCAGCAATATCGCACCACCTTAGAGATTATTGCCCAATTAAACCCAGACATCGGCTTCTTCGGCTGTGACTTCAATAACCCCAGCGGCGGTCCAGGCTGCATCATTCAGATCAGCATCGGTCAAGAGGTGGTCGTCCCCGCCCCCACACCTACCCCTACCCTATCACCGACCCCCTCCGGCAACGAGACAGCCACAGCCACACCCACCTACATGCCGCCGATGGTCGTGTTCCCGCCGAATGGGGGTGTGGCTCATCCTGGGTTGTTCCGATTACAGTGGGTAGGCGGGGTTTTACGGCCAGATGAAGTGTACTTGGTCTACCTCAAAAACGTAACCACCGACGGCGCAGTCAATGCCTTTATCACTCGCGACAACACATTCTCAGTTCCGCCGGAACTCGCGCCGACCGTGGCGAGCCGCGAGGAATATCAGTGGTGGATTGCAATTGGTCGCCAAAACGAGAACGGCCAGTATGCCAACGTCAGCGGCGAGGCGGACATCAACACCTTCTTCTGGGAACGCGCCTCCTAGCGCGTTCCCGCCCGCCCAAACTCCTTCGCCAACTGGTCCGCGCTCATATGCAGGATCGTTGGCCGCCCGTGTGGGCACGTATGGGGGGCCTCACACCGCTCTAGCTGCCGTATGAGGCCCTGCATCTCCTCTAGGCTAAGGACTTGCCCTGCCTTCACCGCCACCTGCTTGCAGATTCGCAGGACAATCTTGTCCTCAATGCGTCCCTCGCCGGGTGTGTTGCCCTGTTCCAAATCACAGAGGATGGACACCACGGCCCCCTGTGGATTGGCTTCCGCCAACATTGCCGGGACGCTTCGCACCGTGAACATACTCGGCCCAAAGGATTCCAACGTGAACCCAACCGCCGCCAGCACATCCAAATTTTCTTCCACCAATCGCGCATCCAACGGGGAAAGTTGTACCGTCTGCGCCTCTAGCGTCTGCTGGGTAATCGTTTCCTGGCCGCGATACGCCCCCATGAACTGTTCGTATAGAATGCGCTCATGGGCCGCGTGCTGGTCTACCAGATACATCCCCGCTGGCCCCTCCGCCACGATATAGGCCGCTGCGACCTGTCCCACCACGCGCAAAAGCGGCAGCGTACGCGGCTTGCGGGGTGTCCCAATCCCCTCAGGAATTGCAGTGGGGTCATCCCCCGCTACAACGCTATCATCGTTTGCCTGCGTGCCGTAGATGTCGCGCTGCCTTGCAGACTGCCCAGCATCCTGCACATCCAACGGCATCCCCATCTGTTGCTGTGCGGGGGACACATACCCCAGGTTATCGCCAATCACGCGCTCACGACGCCCCTCACCACCAAATGCCCCGCCACGTAGTTTCGCTGTTGGCGAGGCATACTGCACCACCGCTCCACGCACGGCGCGCTGCACAACCGAAAAGACCCCATTCGGATCACGAAAACGCACCTCTGCCTTCGCCGGGTGCACATTCACATCCACATCCCCCGGCGGCACCTCAACCATGAGCACGGCAATCGGATAACGCCCGTTCATCAAAAAAGTGTGGTATGCCTGCACCACCGCATAAGTCAGTTTGTTGTCCGTGACCGCTCGTCCGTTCACAAACAACAGTATCCGTGTACGATCCCCCCGGCTGAAATCCGGTGACGACGTAAATCCGCCTACCTGCGCCCGGTTTCGCCGATCCACCTCGCTCTCAACAGGGACCATCTGCTTGAACTCGTCCACGCCAAAAATCGCAACCAGCGCATCCTCAAGCTGGCCGGTGCCGTTGGTACTGAGTGTTTCCCGTCCATCCTGAACCAGCCGAAAGCGCACACCGGGATAGGCCAACGCGTAGTTCATCACCACCGAGGTGATATGACGTCGTTCGGTGTTGTCCGTCTTAAGAAATTTCAGCCGTGCCGGGGTGTTAAAGAACAGATTTTCGACCGTGATAACAGTACCACTCGGTCCGCCGATAGGGCGCTTATCACGAACTTCACCTCCCTCTACCCGAACTCGCGTCCCCGCTGCCTCGTCGCGATGGCAGGTCATCAGCGTGAATTGGCTCACCGATGCAATGCTGGCCAGCGCCTCACCACGGAAGCCCAGTGTCTGAATCGTTTGTAGGTCATCAATTGACGCTAACTTACTGGTTGCGTGCCTCACCAGCGCGAGGTCTACATCCTCAGATGTGATCCCAAAACCGTTGTCACGCACGCGGATGAGCTGCCGCCCCCCCGAAGTCGCCTCCACCTGGATATCCGTTGCTGCCGCGTCCAACGCGTTCTCAACCAGTTCCTTCACAACCGATGCGGGACGTTCAACAACTTCCCCCGCTGCAATTTGCGCGATCACCCGGTCATTTAACAACGCGATACCCATGTACTTTATCCCTTAAATCAAAAGACCCCGTGCATATCGTCGGGGCCATTTTTCGAATACCTGTTCTACAGTTTAATTTATGTCGCGCCGCCAATCAAGTTAGAACCCGTGAGCGGGATAATGATTGAGAACGTCGTCCCCTCACCGGCTACACTATGCACCAGCGCGTCGCCACCGTGGGCCTGCGCCACACTTCGCACAATAAACAAGCCCAGCCCCGTACCCTTCACACGCACATGCTCCTTACGGGCAAGTCGCACATGTCGCCGAAACAGCCGTTTCTGATCCTCCTCACTGATGCCATCGCCGTCATCCGCAACAGCCACCACAACATGATCGCGATCGCGGTGAATGTCAATCACCACATTACCACCGTCCGGCGTGTATTTGATGGCATTGTCTACAAGATTCGTCATTGCACGGGTGAGCATGTTTTCATCCACATTAACGATTGGCACATCATCAGCCACATTCAGGTTCAGCTTCAGATTATCTTTCTCTGCGGGGATGATATGCCCTTTCACAATCTTCGCAGCAACACCCCCCAGGTCAACGTGTGTGCGCTCCATCTCATAGAAACCCGTCTCCGGATCGAAGCGCCCCGCATCTTGAATATTCTCAACAATGCTCGTCATTTGGGTGATGCCAGACAGGATTTTATCGATAAAATATTCTTGCTTTTCTGTCAGATCACCAACCATCCCCATCCGCACCATATCCGCAAACCCCTGAATAGCCGTCAACGGTGAACGCAAATCGTGCGACACAATCCGCATAAATTCGCGCTGGTTCTGGTTCAGCCGCTTGAACCGAGACACATCACGCAGAGCCAGCACGCGTCCATCGGGAACACCATCTGGGGTATGCACGACGGATAGGAGAGGTACGAAAGTCTGCTGATTGCCCTCCTCCCCCGTGATCCACTCAGTTGACCGATCCGAATCGCCCACATCCAACAGCGCCAATAGGTCTTCCGACTTCACAATGGACGCCAACGGTTGGTCGACCGCATCTGCCGAACGCACCCCAAAGACACGTTCTGCCGCCTCGTTCATTAGCACCAATCGCCGATCTTCCGTCAGCACCAACAAAGGATCAAGTATGCTGTTGATGACAGAATCTGACAGTTGATTGGCACGTTTCTGACGATGATGGCTCATGTATGTTCCACAAACCAAGGTCAAGAGGTGCAACATGTCCTCTATCTCCCGCATATCAACGCGGGCAGTAGCATCCTTAAACCACACACATACGACCCAAGAAGCATCGTGCAAGCGGGCGGTGTACCAGGTTTTTGCTGCCACTTCTTCGCCGAGTGCTATCTGATGTGCCCACGGGGTCGGCATCGTATCCAGCAGACGTGCATACAACGCCATATCGTGAAACCAAAGAGAACGCTCCCCCTCAACTAGATGCAAATGCAGATCTGCCAGCCGTGTGAGGCTCACACCATCTGCGCTAGTCACTTGGCGTAAAGCCGCCAGAATAGTCTTGAGGGATCGGCCAGGGTCCGCCTCCGCCGCCAGTTGCCCCAACAACTGCCCCAGGTTCGCGTTTGCCCCGTACATGTCTTCCGCTTGCATGGTCCGTCGCCTCGATTCCCGTTGATGATACAGCCTACATGCAGGAATATACCATAGTTGTCTACCCTCTGCATCAGCCCCCTTACCGATATAAATCTTTTTGTTAACGCTACTTAAACATCCCGCCCCACACCTTGCTTGCAGGGGGTTTCTTTTCATGCTACACTGAATTTCGTGTTAAGCTTACCAAATACAGAGAAGCGGTCCGCCATGCCAGAGAAAATCCTTATCGTTGATGACGACATTGATAGCTTGAAACTTATCGGATTGATGTTGCAACGCCACGGCTACGAAGTCGTCGCAGCAAACGCTGGCAACCAGGCCGTTTCCAAGGCGATTAGCGAAAAACCCAGTCTGATTATTCTGGATGTGATGATGCCAGATATGGACGGGTACGAAGTGACGCGGCGGCTCCGGTCAGATATCAAAACCCAGAACATCCCTATTATCATGTTCACGGCCAAATCTCTCATAGAAGACAAGGTCGTTGGGTTCGAAGCAGGTGCCGACGATTACCTTACCAAGCCAACGCACCCCGCAGAACTCGCCTCCCGTGTGAAGGCAATCCTCGCCCGGAACACCACTAAGGCCGGAGAGAGCAAAGGGGATGGGGCTAATGGCAGTGGCGGAGAGGACAGCCGCGCCATTGGTGTTCTCGGCGTGAAGGGCGGTGTTGGCACAACCACGATCGCTATCAACTTGGGCGCAGCCCTTATAGAAGCAAACGAGAAACCAATCCTAGCGGATTTCTGCCTGGGGTCCGGGAGCATGGGACTGTTCCTAGGGCATGGAGGTGTTTCTGGCATGGCAAGCCTCCTCAGCAAACCTGCCAACGAGATTAACCGCCGTACCATCGACGGCCAAACCATGACCCACCAGACAGGTCTACGTCTGTTACTCTCATCGACAAGGCCGAAAGAGGCCCTGCTTAACTACTCGCCAGAAACTGCCCTCAGTATGCTGAAAAACCTCAGACAGATGGGAAACCCGGTTATTTTAGACCTTGGTAGCCGCATGAGTGTTCCCATTAGCCGCCTCATCCGCGAGTTGGACCAACTTCTGCTGGTTGTGGAACCCAACAAGGTCGCGCTGACAATGGCCCGTGAGCTGTTCCAGACATTCGAGACAGAAAACATCAACCGAAGCAATATCAGCGTTGCCGTAATGAACCGTGCCCAGTCTAACCTGCAAACCCCTTGGCAAGAAATTGAACAGGCACTCGGTCAAGAAATCAAGGCCATTATCTCCGCCGCTCCAGACCTTGCGTTCCAGGCTGCTGAGGCCAATATGCCAATGGTTGTGTTCCGCCCCAATTCCATCACATCTAGCCAGCTTATGAAGTTGGCCGAGGACATCAGCAACCGCATGTCACGTTAAGCATAACTCGGCTCACAGGGATATTTGGTGGTGGACCAACTCTATAGTTTTTTTTGGGAAATTATTCTATG
>CAYWZS010000050.1:18307-28140 GCA_964462905.1 uncultured Anaerolineaceae bacterium | reverse complement strand
TATCGGGTGCCAGATCGCGGGGCGGCTTTGGCGCACGCTTGCAAGTTAGCCCGTAAAGGGGATGTGGTGATGGTGTGCGGCAAGGGCCATGAGCAGAGCATGGCCTTCGGCACGACGGAGTATCCGTGGGATGATCGTGAGGCGCTGCGGGCGGCGCTGCGAGGTACGCCGCTAACTACGCTCCCAACGGCCAACGACGCATGATTTCCAGGCGCGAGCTTGGCGCTGTGGTGGGGTTGCTGCTGTTGGCGGCAGCCCTGCGCTTGACCGGGTTGGGTTTCGGCCAGCCCATTCCCAAATACGTGCCACAGGATGCCGTGTTGGACACGATCCACGTTGATACGCCGCTGCACCCGGATGAGTTTCTGTTCACGCAGCGTCCGTTGCGAATGTTGCTCACGGGTGAGCTCAATCCCAAATTCTTCCACAATCCATCGTTTCTCATCAACATGAACTTCGTTGTTTTTGCCCTGACGGGCGAGCGCGACAACCTCATTTGGGAGGGGCGTGAGGCGTTTGGCGCGAGGCGACAGGCTCCGTTTCGGCTGTATCTTAATGGGCGCACGTTCTCGGCATTGGGTGGGGTGTTGGCGGTGGCAGCGACTTATGCGGCGGGGCGTGTTCTCGGCGGTGGGTTTGTGGGGCTGGCGGCGGCGGGAATCGTGGCCGTGAGCGTGCCGTTGGTCCAACATGCCCACTACAGCACGACGAGCAGCTTGGCGGCGGGGTTCGTGGCGTTGTGCCTGTGGGCGACGTTTGTCTCGGTACGGCGCTTCCGTATATGGGCGTTCGCTTTGGCAGGGGTTGCGGCGGGGTTGGCGGCGGGCAAACGGGACAACGCGGCGGCGGGGTCGTTGGTGGTGTTCTTCGCTGGGTGGGTGTTGCTCTATCGTGAACGGACTGTTCGGCGTGCGGGGTGGGTGTTTGCTGGGTGGGTGTTGTTCCCGCTGACGTTTGTGTTTACGACGCCGCATGTCATCTTCGATACGGCCTTTTTCATCGAGGAATTTCAGTTCATCACCAATCAGTACATTGGGGATGAGGCGAGTCCGTTTAATGTGTCGCCCTGGTTGGGGTTGCGCTACGAACTACGCTATCTGGCTGTTTATGGCGTTGGGGTGTTGGGGGCGGGTGCGGCGGTTGTCTGTGTTTTTGTTGCTTGGCGAGGTCGGCAACGAGCGGTGATGGTGGCGTTGTTGCTGGGCTATGTGGTGCCCTACGCCTACGTCGTGCTACGCACAATCCGACCGCTGGGGGCGGACCAGATGCTTGTCCCGATTGTTCCGGCAGTTGCGCTGTTTTCGGCGCTGGGCGCAGGTGTGTTGCGGCGCTGGGTGCCAGGGCTGTTCGTGTGGGTGGTACTGTTGGCACCGTTGCTGGTGTATTCTTTGGGGGTTGTGTCCCTGTTTGCCGTGCCGGACACGCGTTATGATGTGCAAGCGTGGGCCTGGGAGCACCTGCCACCGGACGCACATATTCACCTGTATGGGCCGTATAATGTACCGCTAGACGAGACACGCTATAGGATTACGCGGACCTTGGGCACGGGTGAGGTTGTCACCCCGGACGAATTGCGTGAGGTGAGGGTAGACTATGTGGTGGTTTCCGACGCATGGCTGCAAAATTTCCAACGTGCGGCCTTTATCCCGCCGGATTTTGTGGCGGCAGTACTGGCTCCGTTGGATGCACTGGCCGCAGATGCGCCCGTTGTCTATCAGGTTTCGCGGCCACGCGTGTTCGGGGACGGTGACCCGTTGTACAGTGCAACCTACTGGCATCAACCGGGGTTGACGGTGTACTGCCTGACGGATGCGGCGTGCGCTGCCGTGCGCTAAGGGCGTTCCGTTCTCTATAGATTGTGTGATATAATCGGCGTGCACTTGTTGTGGAGTATTTATGCTGGATTTAGGTGTTGTCATTCTCAACTGGAACACAAAGGACCTGCTGCGGCGCTGTTTGCAGACGGTACTGGCAAGTGAGGGCGATTTCACCTATCAGGTGGTCGTGGTAGACAATGCCTCCAGCGACGGCAGTCCTGATATGGTGCGTGAGGAGTTCCCAGCGGTTACACTCATCTCCAGTGAGATTAACGGTGGGTATCCGTATGGCAACAACTTGGGTTTACGTGACCTTGGCTATGGCGATGATGGGACTGTTGAACCGGGCGCACCCCGCTACGCGCTGTTGCTGAACCCGGATACTGAAGTCCCTACGAATAGCCTTTACCAGATGGTAAAGTACATGGATGATAACCCAATGGTGGGTGTCGCGGGGCCGAAGTTGGTGTTGCCGGATGGGGCGTTGGACCTTGCGTGTCGGCGTAGTTTTCCAACGCCGTTGGTGTCGTTTTATCGGTTCTCCGGCCTGGCGAAGTTGTTCCCGAACAGCTCTCGTTTTGCTCGCTATAACATGACCTTTGCTGACCCAGACGACGAACTCGAAGTGGACTCCGTGGTGGGTGCGTACATGCAGGTCCGGCGGGAGGCGATAGCGGACGTGGGGCTGCTGGATGAGACGTTCTTTATGTATGGAGAGGATTTAGATTGGGCGTATCGGATCAAAGAGGCCGGGTGGAAGGTGTTTTACAACCCGGCAGTGACCATTCTCCACGTAAAGCGAGCGGCCAGCCGCAAGAGCCAACGGGCACAGATGGAGTTCTACCGGGCGATGCTGATCTTTTATCGAAAGCACTACCGACAGCAGACCCCCCTACCGCTACACCTCATTATTCTAATGGGCATTCTGGCACGGGGCGGGCGCTCGATACTGCCGGAGCTACATCAACCGACCTCGGCATAAACCCACCCCGCCAGCTACCTGGCGTGAAAAGTGCGCTCTCCATACTGTTGTATGTGATTGACGCGTTCATGCTGGGTGGGGCGTTTGTCCTGGCCTACTGGACACGGCTGAACGTGCCGCTTTTCCCGCTACCAGACACGGCCCCGTCGTTGTTGTCTTACGCAGGTGTGGCAGCTATGCACATCCTCGCGATTATGGGTATTTTCTATGTGTCGCAGTTCTACCACCTGCCACGTATGATCAGCCGAATTGACCTGGTGCGGAACATCGTGTCGATGGTGACGGTGGGGACGGTGGTTGCCTATGGTGTGTCCGAGTTGCTGTTCGAGGAAACCCGCTTTCAGGTGGACTATCCACAGACACTCTTTTTCTACGTGACGATTTACAGTGTGGTGCTGGCGGCGCTGGGGCGTGAGTTCCATCGGTTGTTGCAGATCGCCATGCGCCGGACGCAACTGGATGTGGATAACCTGCTGATTGTGGGGACGGGGGCGGTTGCCCACGACATTGCGCTACGTATCAAGGGGAACCCGAGCCTGGGCTATAACTTCCTGGGGATGGTAACGGAGCGTGCCCAACCGGGTGATAATCCGCCGGGGATTCGTGTGATTGGCGTGTACTCCCAACTGCCGGAGCTGATTGATGCTTGCGAGGTGCAACAGGTCATTATTGCGTTGCCCAACGCCCGCCGAAATGAGTTGGTCGAACTCATTAATATGTGCCAGCGTGGGCGGGTAGATGTGAAGGTTTACCCGGACGTTTTGGCATACATGTCGGGCGATATGAACATTGATGACCTGGGGGGGACGCCGCTCATTACCGTGCGCGATATTGCGTTGCGCGGTTGGAAACTGAGCCTTAAGCGTGGGCTGGATATTGTGGGGTCGGTGTTTGGGTTGATCTTTCTGTCTCCACTAATGATCCTGACGGCTATCGTCATCAAGGCGCAATCTGAGGGGCCGGTGTTCTACACGCAGGAACGTATGGGGCTGGACGGGCGTAGCTTTGAGATGATTAAGTTTCGGTCGATGCGGGTGGATGCCGAGCGCAGTGGCCCTGGTTGGACGACCCCCGGTGACCCTCGTGTGACCCCCTTTGGGCGTTTTCTGCGCCGCTCGAACTGGGATGAGATTCCGCAGTTGATAAATGTTGTGCTAGGACAGATGAGCCTGGTTGGGCCGCGCCCGGAACGCCCGGTGTATGTGCAGGAGTTTCGGCAGAATATACCGCGTTACATGGAGCGACATCGTGAGAAGGCCGGGATGACGGGCTGGGCGCAGGTGAACGGGCTACGTGGGGACACGTCGATTGCGGAACGCACTGCCTATGATCTGTGGTATGTTGAGAATTGGTCCCTATGGCTTGACATGAAGATCATTATTCGTACCATTTTCATGACGTTAACGCGGAGCCAGCGCAATGCCTACTAACCCAGACAAGGATAGTCTCGTTGCGTTGACAGCGGCTATGCACGCGTTTGTGGAGCGTAAGGGGTGGTATGCGGCGGATTCTAAACGCCCACAAACGCCGCGTAACCTGGCGGTATCGCTGTCTTTGGAGGCGAACGAGGTGCTGGAACTGTTCCAGTGGGGCGAAACCGCTTCACCGGAGGCTCTGGCAGATGAATTGGCGGATGTCATGTTATACTTGATGCAGCTTGCGAGTATCTCTGATGTTGACTTGGGGCAGGCCGTCCTAGATAAATTGGCCCGAAACCAACAACGCACTTGGGACGGCGATGCGGCCAAGTGAGGCAGTTAGGGGTATTTTACGGGGAGTGTGGATTTTTCATTCTTGTCTCTTTACCCCCTTGCGAACGACTGTCGGCGTGGTATTGTGCAGGATGTGGGGGTGGGTTGGCCGTTCTGTACAGTTGTTCCCCCCTACTCGTTCTGCTAGAATGTGAAATGTAGCACAGATGAACCAGTAGCAAGACCCATAGCTCGGGTGTGTGGGTGTAATAATTTTATGACACCTAAACACCATAGAGCTAGAACATTCGCACAGGGTTCTGTTTCTAAGTGACGACTAAAAGCCACCTGCCCGTGCGGAGCAGGTGTTGCGTTTTTTTGGGATAAATATGGCGGCCTACTTAATTGTAGATGTGGATGACCTGGTTGTTCAGTTTAAGAACAAGGGCATCTCGATGGACTTTCAAGAGTTAGCTGTTGGCCTGCGTGGGGGGGCTGCGTTGGCTGCTGGCTTAGCGAGCGCCGATAAGTTGCGGGCGGTAGCCGTGGCAGACTGGGACGCTTATGCGCGTGAGAACAGCGGGCGCGGCGCTGCCGACCCGCAGTTTGTGTTACGGGCGGCTGGGTATGATGTGTTCAACGTGCCGAATCGAAATAGCCTTGCGGATGCTCTCATCATCCACTATTTCGCGTTCGACCCGGACCCGGTGAACGAGTTGATTATCGCAACGACCAGTACGGACCTGATTCCGCTGGTGCGGCGCGTTAAGACGACGGCCAGTGCCCGGATTCGTGTGTGGGGGACGCGGGATGTGTTGGAGGGGACTGAGTTCGCGGATGAGGTGATCTTCCAACCGTTTGAGTCGCTTTTGGGGATTCAGACGAAGAACGTGTCGGTATACATCGACTTCGAGAATATTGCGATCAGCCTGAATGAGCAGGGGTTCACGGTTAACTTGGACCACCTGATTGATCGTTTTGTAACGCAGGCGAAGGCACATGGGCAGGTTGTGGGGATGTCCGCTTATGCGCCGTGGGGCCAACGGGGGACGCTCCCGCCGTTGGTGGATGGGGCCGGGCGTGAGATTGCGGAGGAGGCTCCCAGCCGTTTGATGCTCGCCAACATTGAGCCTGTTTTCAACCTGCCGGGTAAAAATAGTGCGGACATTCGTATTGCGCGGGATGTTTTGGCGCACTCCGGCTATGAGGCCTCCGATGTGTATATCTTGGCGAGTGGGGACCGTGATTTCAACGATGTGCTCAACGCGCTGGTGACACGCGGTAAGCAGGTGATTGTGTGGGGGGTGCGTGGGAGTACATCGCGCCAGTTGGAGAAGAACCCCGGCATCACGGTGGAATACATTGAGGATTTCACCAGCTTGCAAACGCATTCGTCGTATGGGTCGTCAGTGGCGGAGGCTCAAGCCCCAGCAGAGAATTTCACACCGTCACAGTGGTCAAGCCTGGTGGTTCAGTTTGATCGTCTTGCAGACGAGCGTGAGGTCAACGTGTTGACGGAAACCGCGCTGATTGACCAATTGCGTGGGGTGGGGGCGGTTGTCTCGCAAGAACGCGGCCACGACCTTGTCTCGCAGGCTACTGCTTTGGGACTTTTGAAACCTGTTTCAGCAAATGGACGGGTGACGCTCAGTGCGAGCCACCCGACTGTTGAGCGTACCCGCATTATTCGGGATCGGATCGTGTTGCGGGTGAAGAACACGTTGCGGGTACGTGGCTGGGAGTACGTGAACTACGGGTTTTTGCTCAAGGGCCTGTCGATGGACCATGAGCTTGACGGGCCGGGCCTGAATGTGAATGACCAGTGGCGCTCTCATTGGATCGATGCGCTGGTGCGAGAACAGATTTTGGCGCGTGAACTCGTGCCGCATCGTCATAACCCTGATGATCTCGTCCCGGTGATTAAGATGCGGGACGATTACGACCCGCAAATTATGGGTGATGAGGGGGATATGGTACTGGTGGATCGTGAGGAGCGAACGTGGTCTAAGGTGTCGCTCCAGGAGTTGATCGAGCAGGAGCTAGAGACAGCAGAGATGGTCTATCGGATTGTGGTGAGTGTGGAGCAGTTCACCAGCTTCCGGGGGTTTGCGTGGTGTCCGTTAGGGAGTTTGCATCGTCGGTTGCGCAACTACGACCAGTCTATGTCGTTCCAACGTGCTGTCGAGTATTTGATGGAACACAATGCGGCGACAGTCGATGAGTACGAGAACCCGCAAAGCAATTACAATACCAAGGGGATTTCGATTAATGAGGACAACGGCATTAGCGCGTCGATCTTACGGGAGCGCAACGACTTCATTAAGCTGTTGTTGAACCTCTACGAGCAGAATATGCTCATCAGCGAGACGAATGTGCGGCGGATTGTGGGGGAAAGCAGTTGGAACCTGTCGCTGTGGTTCTCCATCATGGAGACGGAGAATGTGCTGAACCCCATTCCATCACGGAAGGGCCAGTTTAGCCTGTTTCGCACACATCATACGGTAAACCTTGTGGCAGAGGCGACTGGGCGTAAGCGCGAGGAATAACGGCGCGCAGGGTAGGTTGCTCCGACAAACTCCCGTCTTTCGTGCGGGGAATGCGTCTGCTATACTGCTAAACGGCAAATGACAAGAACCTTTGGCCGGTTCATTGGTGGGCTGGCCCTGTGGATAAACCGAGGAAAACTAAGCATCATGTCTATTGAGAAGTCTACCAAAGCCAATATCATCGAGAAGCACGCTCGCCATGAGGGCGACACGGGTTCCCCGGAGGTGCAGATCGCAATTCTGACGGAGCGTATTCGCCAGCTTACGCGCCATATGCAGGAGCACAAGCACGACCAGCACTCCCGCCGTGGGCTGTTGAAGCTCGTCGGGCAGCGTCGGCGTCAGTTGAAATACCTGAGCCGCAAGAACCCGGACAGCTACCGCCAGCTCATCAAGGAACTGGGTTTGCGCCGCTAGGTGTGCGGACTGATGAGGCCACCGCGATACGTCGCTATGGCGGTGACCCCGGCCAAGATAACACGATTGTTCAACAACGCGCTCGGTACGGCAGGTATTGGTGTGTGGGGTCGGCAGGGTTGTACGACGCTACCCACCAGTCCCTGGCGGCGGCCAGCGCGTTCTGTTTTTAGTCACGAGGAGTAAGAGTCAACTATGGCAAGTGAAAGTCACCGTTTCACCGCGAAGCTCGGTGGTGACGATATTATTATTGAGATGGGGTTGCTCGCGGAGCAGGCCGGTGGTGCGATCACCATCCAGCACGAGGATACGGTCTTGTTCGGCGTTGCGACGATGAGCAAGCAGACGCGTGATCTCCCGTTTTTCCCGCTCAGTGTGGACTATGAAGAGAAGATGTACGCCGCTGGGCGCATCCCTGGAAGTTTCTTCCGGCGTGAGGGGCGTCCGAGCGAGGGGGCGATTCTCATTGCGCGTGTGACGGATCGCTCGATTCGCCCGTTGTTCCCCAAGATGATGCGGAACGAGGTGCAGGTTGTGCTGAACGCGTTCAGCCATGACCAGGAGCACTTCCTGGATATTCTGGGTATTACGGCGGCCAGCACCGCGCTGACGGTCTCCGATATTCCGTGGCATGGCCCGGTGGCGGGTGTGCGTGTCGGCTACATCGACAATCAACTCGTTGTGAACCCCACCATCAGCCAGATGGAGGACTCTTTGTTGGACCTGCGCGTTGCAGGCACCAAAGAGGCGATCAATATGGTGGAGTGTGGCGCTGAGGAGATTGACGAGGGGTTGATGGTCGAGGCGCTGGAACTGGCGCATGAGTCCATGCAAGACCTCATCCGTGTGCAGGAGGCCATGCGCGAGGCGCTGGGCAAGCCTAAGAACGACTATCAGACCTTCGAGTATGATGAGGACCTCAACGCTGAGGTGAAGGGCAAGGTTCGCGACCGTATCTACGAGATCGTCAAGCGCACGACCGACCGTGAGGAGCGCCGGGTTGCGATTGATGAGGTTGAGGCGGAATTGCACGCCGACTACGAGCAGCAAAACGCTGGGAAGCCGGATAACGAGCAGGTCAAGATGAGCTTGGTTATCGACGCGGTGCAGGCTGTTGTGAAGGATGTTGTGCGTAGCCAGATCGTTGAGGAGGGTGTGCGCCCGGACGGTCGCGGTCCTGCGGACATCCGCGACCTGAGCGCGTCTGTGGGTGTTATCCCGCGCGTACATGGCACCGGGCTGTTCAAGCGTGGGCAGACACAGGTGCTGACGATTGCGACGCTGGGTACCCCGCGTGACTCGCAGAACCTTGACGGGCTGTACCCGGAGGACTCTAAGCGGTACCTGCACCACTATAACTTCCCGCCGTACAGCACGGGCGAGACGGGCCGCATCGGTAGCCCCAAGCGCCGCGAGATCGGCCATGGGGCACTGGCGGAAACGGCGCTGCTACCGATGATTCCAGATGAAAAGACCTTCCCCTACACGATTCGTCTCGTGAGCGAGGTGATGAGTTCGAACGGTAGCACGTCGATGGCGAGCGTTTGTGGCTCCACGCTGGCGCTGATGGACGCGGGGGTGCCGATTGAGCGCCCGGTGGCCGGGATTGCGATGGGCCTCATCAAGGAGGGCGATAAGATTGCTGTCCTGACGGACATCCAGGGGCTAGAGGATCACCTGGGCGACATGGACTTTAAGGTCGCTGGCACGAACATGGGGATCACGGCGTTGCAGATGGACATCAAGATCGACGGTGTGACGGGTGATGTGTTGCGCCAGGCGCTCCAGCAGGCCCGTGACGCCCGTATGAAGATTCTGGATGTGATTGTGGCCGCGATTTCCGAGCCGCGTGAAACCCTGAGCGACTACGCGCCACGTATGATCTCCATCAAGATCAACCCGGAGAAGATCGGCGCGGTGATTGGGCCGGGTGGTAAGACGATTCGTTCCATTCAGGAGCGTTGCGATGTGAAGATCGACATTGAGAACGAGGGCGATGTCTACATTGCTGGGGCAGATGCTGCTACGGTAGACCGTGCGGTGGAGGAGATTCGCGCACTGACCGAGGACGCCGAGATTGGGCGTATCTATACGGGTACTGTGAAGCGCATTGAGAGCTACGGTGTGTTTGTGGAGTTCCTGCCGGGTAAGGATGGCATGGTTCACATCTCGCAGCTCTCCGATCATCATGTGGCGTCCACAGAGGACGAGGTGAGCATCGGTGATGAGATCATGGTGATGGTCACAGATGTGAATGATGGTAAGGTACGCTTGAGTCGCCAGGCTGTGCTGGAAGGCTGGACCGCTGAGGAAGCCCGTGAGCGTGACCGCAAGCCCAGCAAAGGGCGTGGTGGTGGTGGTAACCGTGGTGGTAGCGGCG
>CAYWZS010000050.1:10719-18207 GCA_964462905.1 uncultured Anaerolineaceae bacterium | reverse complement strand
GTAGCGGCGGCGACCGTAGTAGCGGCGGCGACCGTGGACGGGGGACCCGTTACTAGCGAGATACTTTGCTACTCTGCTATATTAGGGGTGTGCGTGATGCACGCCCCTTTTGCTTTTACAAAAATAAGGACTGGCTGACCATGCAATCATCGGACTCCGATTTTACTACCTCCCCCGTCTGGAATGATGATGTAAAACGCATTGTTGGTGTGCTGGTGTTTGTCGTCGGTGCGCTGTTGATTTTCCAGTTTAGCGCTATCATTCCTTTGATCTTTACCGCGATCATCCTGTCGTACCTGTTTCATCCCGTTGCGGATGCGATCCAAGACGGGTTACTGCGTGGGCGGCTGCGACCGTTGGCGGTTTTACTCACCTTCTTGATGGTCATTTCGACGATTATCCTGGCGTTGCTGTTTGTGATTCCGACGTTAAGTTCGCAGATACAATCGCTCGTTGCGAGTATTCCCGCTTTTTTGAGTGCGGTACAGGAAAGTGTGTTGGAGTTTCTGGCAGGTGAGATTGACCTGCGCGGGGCGTTGCTAGAGCGTGTTTTCCCGGAACCGATTGTGGTTGCACAGGTGTTAGGCATCAACATTAGCGAGGATGGCGTGTTGGAAATCTTCGATGCGTTGGAGTCGCAACTGACAAATTTTGACCCGGTGGCGATTTCACAGCAACTCGCAGGCAGCGTGGGGCAAATCACAGGCTCTGCATTTAACTTCCTGGGTGGGGCGGTTAGCATTGGCTTGAACACGGTTTTCCTGCTGACGATGACGTTCTACCTGATGACTGATGGTAAGAACATGGCGAATGCGCTGGTGAAGGCTGCCCCGGACGGGTACCAGGATGACACGCGCCGGATGTTGCGCGAGTTGGGCAAGGTGTGGAACTCGTACCTGCGCGGACAGGTGATTTTAAGCCTGATTATGGGTGTGGCAATGTACACTATGGCGACGGTGTTGGGGATTCCGAATGCGCTATTCCTGGCGATTTTCGCAGGGTTGATGGAGTTTATTCCGAATCTTGGCCCGGCGCTGGCGACGGTCCCGGCGGCAACAATTGCGCTGTTCACGTCCTCCACGACGATAGAGCCGCTGTCGGGGTTTGCGTTTGCGCTGGTGGTTGTGTTGGTGTGGACGGTGCTCCAGCAGATGGAGGCGGTTGTGTTGATTCCGCGTATTGTGGGGGACAGCCTGAACTTGCATCCGTTTGTGGTGTTGGTGGCGGTGCTGGGTGGGATTAGCGTCGGCGGTATTTTTGCGGTGTTGATTGCCGCGCCAGTGGTCGCAAGTATGCGCCTGATTGCTCAGTATGTGTACGGTAAGCTCACGGGCCGGGCGTTGTTCCCAGTAGACCGCAGAACTGCCCGCCAGATGCGGCGTGAACGGCGTCCGTTACTGGTGCGGTTTGGGGACTACTGTGCGCGTTGGGTGCGTGGATTGCTGAGTAGCCGGTTGGTCACGAAGCGGCGAGATTAGAGAAGGGCTGTGAGTGATGAGCGATGAGCAACGAGTCGATATGCGCCATGTCGCATTTCCCTGTGATCTTCGTTGGGGCGTCGTGTGTTATCGAATAGTGTGTGAGACGAGGTTGAGATGACTGATAAGGACATGGAACCGAATGAGGATACGCTGGCGTTGACAGAGTCATTCGAGGCGTGGATTTCGGTGGACCCGGACGGCGACCGCATTTATCACCTGGACACCGGGAGTGTGACATTGCACTTTCTCAAAGAGGAGTGGGACGAACTGCGTGAGTTGTTCCGCATATTGGAGAAGGGCGATAAGTAGGCGTGGTGGACCGTTTCTCTCCGTTGGTAGAGGTAATGGCGAAGCACTTGCCGCCGAGTGCGTCCCGTTTGCGCCTGCTGGATGTGGGTGGACGGGCTGCGGCGACGTTCGCCGCCCGGCGTGATGACCTGGACATTCGCACCCTAGATCGGCTTCCGGCAGATACCCCGGATGACAGCGCCGACAGTATCACCTTTATGGGGGATACAGACGTGTTGCCAGCGTCATTTCTAACCGATGCGCTGCGGGTTTTGCGTCCAGGGGGGCGGTTGATTATGGCGGACCCCAACGGCAAAGCGGGGAAGGCTTGGGTCGCGAAATTGGAGGCTGCCGGACACACACGGATTTTGGTGGAGGCGGTGGAGCCGGAAGGGGTGTTACTGCGTGGGGAGAAACCTCACACCACCAGCAGTACGTTTGCGCGGGTGCGGGTGGCGGCGGATGCGGACGCGGATGACCTCATGTTGGCGACATTTGATGGCCCGTATGTGTTTGTGTTGGTACAGCAGACGCCGAACAAGCCTGTGTGGAAGCTCGGCCCAGACGAGGTTATCGAGTGGAATGCGGTCGTGGTCGTTGCTGGTGATACACAGCGATTGGTTGCGTTTACGAGCTTACCCAAGGCGGTGAGCCTGATGCAGCCGGCTGTTGTGCAGGGTGTGATTCAGGATGTGAACAAGGTTGGCAAGTTCAGCCGGGAGACGGCTACTGGTTGGTTGTATCCTGTGCTGCTAAACCCGACATTGGACGCGCTCAAAAGGCAGACGATTACGCTTGTGCCGTTGGACCCTGCCACGGCTGAGGCTCCAGACGAGTAGAGATGGGCCGCGACTTCACGCTGGCAGATGTTGACTTTCTCCTGACGGATTCTGGGCGTGGCCTTTTGGCGCGGCTGGCAGATGTTGACCTCTCCGACGCGGCGCTGTTTAAGCTAATCCCTGCCCTACGCCGCTATTATTCCCAGGATCAAACGAGTGCGACAATCGAAACGGCAAAACTCCGGCGCAGGGCGGTTGCCAAGTTCGGGGCGGATGCGGGCCGCCTGCTATTCACAGGTGATGCACTGCAACAGGCCAGCGATCCGCTGATACGAGCGTGGCGGGCGCGGGACTGGCCTGGCGACACGGTAGACGCCTGTTGCAGCATCGGTACGGACGCGCTGGCGTTTGCGCGGATGGGCCACAACGTAACAGGGGTGGACATTGACCCGGTACGGGTGGCGATGGCGAATTACAATGCGGCGGCGCTTGGCCTGGCGGGTCGTGCGCGTTTCGTCGTTGGGGATGTGACTGTCGATCCGTTGCCGTCGGGTGACGCGCTGTTTTATGACCCGGCCCGCCGCGATGTGCGCGGTAACCGCATCTACGATGTAGAACGGTATATGCCGCCGCTGTCGTTGGTGCGGCAATGGGAGTCCCGCTTCGCGTATATGGCGGTGAAACTTTCCCCCGGTGTTGACCTGGACCAGGTAAGAGGCTATCCCGCTGCGCTGACGTTTATCTCGGTGGACGGCGACCTGAAAGAGGCTGAACTGCGACCAGGGAAGGCGAACCACTTTGATACGCACGCGCTACTGCTGACGGCGGATGGCGACGAGTATAGTTATCACGTAGGGACCGTGCCAGATCATCCCCCGGCTGGGCCGCCGCGCCGTTGGCTGTGTGAGCCGGACCCCGCTATCATTCGGGCTGGGTATGTCGCGCCGTTGGCGGCTGACCTGGATGGAACGCAGTTGGACGAACAAATCGCCTACTTTACGACGGCTATAAAGCCGAGTTCACCCTGGGTCCGTGCATGGGAGATCGAGGATTGGATGCCGTTCAACCTCAAGAAGCTACGTGCCTACCTGCGGGAGCGTAACGTCGGGCGGGTGACGGTCAAGAAGCGCGGCAGTCCGTTGACACCGGAGGAACTCACACGCAAGCTCAAGCTCAAGGGTGATGAAGCGCGAACGGTGGTACTCACGCGCCATGATGATATGCCAATTGTGTTGATGTGCGCGGATTACGCCCCGTGATGGTGTGACATTTGCGGCATTTCCTCCTATAATATTTATATGATATTGTCGATTCCTGAGCGCCAGTTGCGGCGCTCGGTTTGCGTTTGAACATTGGAGTAAACAGAGCAATGGTAGACAACCCCAAAGGTTTCCCGCGTAATGAGGTGTTGGACTGGGAGGATGTGGATCGTCTGGTGGATAACCTCGTTCCCCAATTACAGACGGTGGGGCCGTTTGACGCGATGGTCATGATTACACGGGGCGGGGTGATTCCGGGGGGGATTATCGCGGAGATTTTGAATATTAAGCATATGTTGACGGCGGCGGTGGACTTCCCCAGTAGTGCCCGTGGTATGGCGGCGTGGCCGTCGTTTTTGCAATTTCCAGACGCATCCCTGTTGATGGGCCGTCAAACGCTCATCATTGATGATGTGTGGGGGAGCGGGCGCACCAGCACAGCGGTTCGTGGGCGGGTACAGTCCGCCGGGGCGACCCCCTATACCTGTGTGTTCCACTATAACCCCTATCGGTCGCTGTTTAGCAAGGCCGAGCCGGACTTCTACGGGGCGGTGACAGATGCTTATATTGTGTACCCGTGGGAGTTGGACCGTGGGGTGAGGGGTATCCCGTTGGGTAATCCAGATGCGAACTGAAATTGTGCTGGGCTGTTTCGGCACGGGGATTGCTTTTCTGCTATAATGCCTCTAAAGCATTTATTTTGACTGCGTAGACCGTACTGGCACAAACAAACCTATTGTTGGGGTGCGGGTACACACACCGAAGGCGAAAGGAGGAAGGCGTTGGCGGCTTGTTTCGGCCCCACGCTGACCAGTCATGGCGGACATCAACCACACCCAACAAGATGGCGACGGCGGGTTTCAGGATTTGCTGGAGTCGTATTTTTCAAATGGCTTTTCGCCACCGCATCGCGGGGAAATTCGCACAGCGATCATTTTGCAGATCGAACCGCGTGAGATCATCGTAGACTTGGGCGATAAGCGTGATGGGCTGGTACCCTCCCAAGACCTGGAACGTCTTGACGACGAGTTCCGGGCGAGCTTGGAGGTGGGCGCGGAGGTTCCTGTTTACATCATGAACCCGCGTGACCAAGATGACAATCTCGTGGTTTCGATCAACATGGGGTTACAACGCTACGACTGGGAAAAGGCGCGTGAACTGCTGACCTCCGAGGAGCCGGTTGATGTGCGGGTGAATGGTCATAACCGAGGCGGCATCCTCGTCCGTTGGAACCGTTTGGAAGGGTTTATTCCGAGTTCGCACCTGACATCGGCAGGCTACGCGCAGGATCGGCGTGAGGCCTGGGACAAACTTCTGGGGGATCACCTGACAGTGAAGGTCATCGAAGTGGACCAGGACCGACGGCGCTTGATCTTCAGCGAGCGTGAGGCGCAGAAAGAGCAACGGTCGAAGGATAAGGCGCGTCTGTTGGCGGAGCTTTCCGAGGGGGATGTGGTGCCGGGTGTGGTGACGGGGATGCGCGATTTCGGCGCGTTTGTGAACCTGGGCGGGGCAGACGGGCTGATTCACGTCAGTGAGTTGGCGTGGCACCGTGTGGACCACCCGCGAGATATTCTCAGTGAGGGCGATCAGATTGATGTGTACATCCTGAGCCTGGACCGTAAGACCAATCGCATTGCGTTGAGCCGTAAGCGGTTGCTCCCGGACCCGTGGGACAACGCGCCGCAGGCCTATCACGAGGGGCAACTTGTGGACGGTGTTGTTACCAATGTGGTGGACTTCGGCGCGTTTGTGGCGCTGGAGGACGGCCTGGAGGGGTTGCTCCACCTGAGCGAGATGGGCGATGGTGCGCTCAAGGAGCCACACTCTTATGTGAAGAAGGGCGACCAATTGAGCTTGCGGATTAGTCATTTGGAGCCAGAGCGCCGCCGGGTGGGGTTCACGCAGCGGTGGGGTACGGACGCAGACGAGGAGAACACAGAGGTTGCTCCCGCTGCTTCAGAGGCTGAGTCTGAAGCAGAAGGCTAAATAGATAGCCCCCGGTGACAGCGCGTGTCACGGGGTTTTTGTAATTTCCCACGAATAAACTCTCACATTTCTGTCATTGGTAGCACCACAGCATAGTACGGACATGCTACCATATGGCCCTCACCCTTTTAATCCACCCCTCCCAAGGGGCGAGGGCAAAAACAGGTTTCCACGCTATCTTGTGGTTGTACCCTGTCATTTGTTGACAGGTTTTTTTTCACGCAGTATAATCTGCGCGGCTTGGTGGGGAAACGCCGACGCAATTTCACTGTGAGCCGTCTTGACGTTCCTATAACCGTCACAAAACGATCCAGAGTAAACGACCGCGTAGCTATGCTGCCCGGAAGGTGTGCTTGTGCCGTCACCACACCAACCACCGTTGATGCCCGTAGGGGAATGTTTGAAGAGCTTATAAGATATGACGCAAATCACATCCGAATTACCAGAAATGCTAGACTTTGCTACCTTGTTGGAGATGTCCTTCCCGGACGAAGATGTAGAACGCGGGGATATCCTTTCGGGGACCGTTCTCGCAATCGACAACTTGGGCCTGATTGTGGACGTACACCAGGCGCGGGACGGGCTTGTCCCGCGATATGATTTGGAGCGCATGAATGCCAACACCGCTGACTACGAGATCGGCCAGGCGGTCGATGTTACGGTGGTGCGGTTGGAGGATGATGAGGGAAATATGGTCCTTTCGCTGTCGCAGGCGGCGCAAAGCGAGGACTGGAAACACGCCGAGCAGTTGATGAACGATGAGGTGATCTGGGAGGCGCATATCGCCGAGGCCAACCGGGGCGGCTTGATTGTGCCCTTCGGTAGCCTGCGGGGGTTCATCCCCGCGAGCCATGTCGCGGACCTGCCGCGTGGTTTGGGGGAAGATGAGCGTAAGCAGTATCTCTATGGGATGGTGGGGCAGACGCTGAACACGAAGGTGTTAGAGGTCAACCAGAAGCGGCGTCGGTTGGTGTTCAGCCAGCGCGAGGCTGTCCGTGAGCGCCGCGAGGCCCGTAAGGAAGTCCTGCTGGACAAGCTGGAAGAAGGCCAGGTTGTGCAGGGGAAGGTCAGCGGACTGCGCGACTTTGGCGCATTTGTGGACCTGGGCGGTGCAGATGGCCTGATTCACATCTCCGAGTTGGCATGGCATCGTGTGAAGCATCCGAAGGAGATTTTGGATGTGGGCCACGAGGTAGAGGTGTACGTGCTACGCTTAGACGAGGATGGCAAGCGCATCGGCCTGAGCCTAAAGCGGTTGCAGCCGAACCCGTGGACGCTGGTGGATGAGATGTACCATGTCGGCCAGTTGGCCGAGGGGGTTGTCTCGCGGATTACGCCGTTTGGTGCGTTTGTCAGCATGAAGCCGGGGGTTGAGGCACTGTTACACATTAGCCAGCTTGCCAACCATGAGGTGAGCGACCCGGCGTTGATTGTCCGCGAGGGCGAGACTTACACCATGCGGATCATCAGCATTGAGTCTGATCGGCAGCGTTTGGGCCTGAGCCTGAAGGATGTCCCGGCGGAGGAGCAGGTGACAGAGGGCGCAGACGGGGGTAGCCAGCCCGAACCGGAAGCTGTACAATAAGTTACATATGTGTATGGGTCGGCTATGCACGGCGGTAAAACCCGGCACCGACCCACAAACCGACACACCAAGGGAGGTGAATTTCACAGTATGGCATCCGTTAAACT
>CAYWZS010000050.1:0-10619 GCA_964462905.1 uncultured Anaerolineaceae bacterium | reverse complement strand
CAAACCGACACACCAAGGGAGGTGAATTTCACAGTATGGCATCCGTTAAACTAAAGCCAAACGAGTCGCAGGAGGCCCTGCTTCGTCGTTTCCGTAAAAAGGTGACCAACAGCGGCGTTCTGAGTACCGTTCGTCGTAAGCGGTGGCACATTTCCAAGAGCGAGCTACGTCGTATCGAGGAGAAGAAGGCGATCCGCCGTTCCCGCCGTCGCCAGCGTAAGGCCCAGGGCCGCTAGACCACCCCAAAGCTGAATTTGAGATTCCCAACCCGCCGTCATGTTTGATGGCGGATTGTGTTTACGACCCTAGCAAATCAAACAATCTATCTAAGTGAGGTTATATGGCAGAAGAGAAGATCGAAGTTGAAGGGACTGTGGTAGAGGCGTTGCCGAACACACAGTTCCGTGTGGAGTTGGAAAACGGCCACACCATCATGGCGTATCTTTCCGGCAAGATCCGCAAGTACTACATTCGGGTGTTGTTGGGCGACCGCGTGCGTGTCGAGATCAGCCCATATGATATGGAGAAGGGCCGCATTGTCTACCGTTACAAGGATGGCTCCAGCGCTCGCGAGTAGGCGGCGTTTGGTCCGATGGCGGCACAGCGTCGTATGACACCCCTGGGGCAGCCGGCAGGATGGATCGTGCTGCACCTCTTTTTTTTTGCGTCTCGCGCTTTGGCGCTGACGGCGCTCCCCCTCCACAATGACGAGGGTTTGCACCTTACACGGGCTGTCGAGGTGTGGAACCTGCACCCCTTCTGGGACATTTCTGACGGGAAGATCATCAATCACTGGCCGATTGCGGCGTTGTATCCGTTGAACGCGCCGGATTTTGTGGCACGGTTCGCGACGGTGTTGGTTGTGATGCCGGGCGTTGCGGCGGGTTACGCGCTGGTGCGGCATCTCGTAGGACATGCGACGGCGTTGCTGGCGGTGGCGTTTTGGGCGCTGTTCCCCTACTTGTTTTTCTACGAGCGGCTGGCGCAGAGCGATGCGGCGGCGGCGGCCTGGGTGTTGGTCGCGGCATGGGCGGCGTTGCTGGCTGCGGAGCGTGGACGGTGGAGAGATGTGTTTTTGGCGGGGGGGGCACTGGCGTTTGCGGCCCTGTTGAAGTTCACGGCGGCACCGTATGCGTTGGTTGTCACGGTCATTGCGGTGTTGCTTGGGCGTTGTGGGTGGGGGCAACGGGTGGGGCAGGTTGTCGTGATGGGCTTGGTTGGGATGGTCGCGTTCACGCCGCCGTTGCTGTATTTGGCGTTGCGCGGACGTTCTTTCTTCGATGTGGCGCTGGGGTGGATTGGTGGAGATGGGGGTGGGGCTACGCTGACAGACCGAGGCGGACTATTGTTGACGACCATCGGCGGTTTTGGGGTGTTGGGTTGGGTGTGGCTGGTCGTGTTGGGGCTGGGCTGGGCGGTGCTGGTGATGTGGTTAGGATACCGCGAACGGGTGCTGTTGGGTGTGGCGGCTGTGCCGCTGGCGATGATTCTGGTGTTATCTAATGAGGTGTTCCCGCGTCATTTTGTGGTGACTTTACCGTTACTGGTGTTGTTGGCCGGGGTGGGATGGGGGGGAGGGCTGGCGCGTGTGCCGCGTGGCAGGTGGTTAGGCGCGGTGCTCGTTGGATTGTTGGCGATTAACGCGCTATCGTTCTACGGGCAAGCCTATCGTGAGCCGGGGCTGTTGCGTCTGCCAGCGGTGGTAGCGCGGGAGTTCCAGCACGACCACAGTTCCGGCTTCGGCCTACGTGCGGCGGTAGACTACATCACACAGGGCGTTCCGTCGGATGCGCCTGTAATAGCGAGCATGTTCCCGGCGAGTTGCCGGCGGGCGAATTTCTATCTGCCAGTGGAACAGGCGATGGTCTGTGGGGACGCGCCGGGTAGCGCACAAATTGAGGCGGCACTTACAGCATATAAGACAGTTTACGTGTTGACGGACCGGCACCCGATGATCGGCCTGCACGTTGAGGATATGCCGGGGCGCGTGGTGGAAAGCTGGGTGTTCCCACGCCCCGGCGAGACCGCTGACACAGCAACCGTTGTGTTGGTTGAACTGGCGGCGGATTAGTCGGTGGGTTTCTCGCCCCAGTGGACGGCCATCGTCCCAAAGATAAAGGTCTTAAACGACACGCTGCTAAAGCCTGCGCCGACCATGAGTTCTGCGAGTTCTTGCGGCGTTTTGAACGCCTGTGTGCTTTCTGGTAGGTACTCGTAGGCGTCACCCTCGCCTGTGATAACGGTGCCCAGTGTCGGAATCACGTACTTCAGATGAATGTTGATGAAGGGGCGCATCGGGCTGGGTGGCGGCGGGGCGCTGTCCAACACGACGAAGCGGCCACTGGGCTTGGTTACGCGCAGAATCTCGGCGAGGGTGCGGGGGATATCCGGCACGTTGCGGAGCAGGTAGCCTGCCGTGACGGCGTCGAAGGTGTTGTCATCGAAGGGCATGTTCATCGCGTCTGCCCCGGCCCACTGCACACGGTTGCCCATCGGGCGACGTTGCCCAACGTGCATCATCGGGAGTGCGAAGTCCGCGCTGACGGCGTTGACACCCGGTACGGAGCGCACCCCCTGGAAGGCGATGTCCCCGGTGCCGCTGGCGATGTCTAGCAGGTAATCCCCAGTGGTGATGTTGGTTTTGTCGATCACAAACTTGCGCCAGGCGCGGTCTTGCCCGGCGGTCATAAGGAAGTTCATCAGGTCATAGGTGCGGGCAATGCGCCCGAACATATCCTGCACGTAGTCGTATTTTTGTTGTCCTTCGAGTTTCGCAGTCACGCTGCTTTGTTACCCTTTCTCGTACTAACGTTAAAGTGGTTTGGCAGGGCGTTCTGCCTCAATGAGTATCCAGTCGTCCTGTTGACGACGGCGCAGCGGCGTAAGGCCCGTTTGCCGTAGGGCCGCCTCGACGGTGTCCGCCTGGGGTTCGATCAACCCGGCGAAAATCGCCCGGCCACCGGGTTTGACCACCCCGCCCAGTCCAATCTCGCACATCTGCACAATAATCCGCGCAAGTATATTGACGGCGGCGAAGTCGAACGAGCGTTGCAGGTCTAGTACCTTTGGCAGTCCGCCCGTTGCCAGTTCTACCTGCTCGCGGACGCTGTTGCGCGTCAGGTTTTCAGCGGCGGATTCCACCGCGACGGGGTCCACGTCTATCGCGTAGACGCTCCCCGCGCCGAGTTTGGCCGCTGCAATCGAGAGAATACCGGAGCCGCAGCCCAGGTCCAGTACATCCACACCCGGCGGCATCCAGTCCTCGATTGCCGCCAGGCAGAGTTGTGTGGTAGCGTGCGTCCCGGTACCAAAGGCCATACCGGGGTCCAGCACAATTTCCACGTCGTCTGGTCCTGCGGCATTGGCACCTTCCCAAACCGGGCGGACGTAAATCCGCTGGCCGACGCGTATCGGGTGATAGAACCGCTTCCAGGCTTCGGCCCAATCGTCCTCGCCCACATCGCGGTAGAGCGGGGCCTCTACGGGATAGCGCGAGAGGGCCGTTTCCAGTCGCTTTTGTGATGTTGCCAGTTGGTCATCGGCGGGCAAGTAGGCCCGCAGGGTAAAATGCGTTGCCGGGGCGGGGTTGTCCTCGCCCCAACTCAGCGGCATGATGCCCTCATGTTCCACGACGACCCCCTGATAGCCGACATCCGCCATCAGGTCGGCAATGATGTCACGTAGGCTCTCGTCCACGCCGTGCAGGGAAATCTCCAGCCAACCGGCCACCGGGTTAGTCCTCACCGCCGAAGAAGTCCATCACACGGTCAAAGAAACCGCGTCCGTTCTTTTGGGGTTGGACCTCATGGCCCATTGTGTCCGCTAGTTGTTCGAACAACACCCGTTGATCCTCCGTCAGTACCGTTGGGATTTCTACAGAGATGTAGATAAGCTGGTCGCCCTTGCCTGCGCTGGAGCCGTCACTACGAAGGCGGGGTGCGCCTTTGCCACGCAGACGGAACACCTTTCCGGTTTGGGTTCCGGCGGGGACGGCGAGGTCTACCTCACCATCAACAGTCGGGATACGAATCTTGTCGCCGAGCGTAGCCTGGGCCACATTAACGCTGATATCCAGAATGATGTCGTTTTCGCGGCGTTTGAAGTACTCATGTTCGTGGACGTGGACGACCACGTACAGATTACCCGTGAGGGCGTCCGGCGTTTCGCCAACATCGCCACCGCCGCGCACCTGGATTTGCAACCCCTCACGGACGCCCGCCGGGATGTGAACCGTGCGCGTCACGCGCTGACGCAGGCGACCGCTTCCTGTGCAGTCCTGGCAGGGGTTTTCGATGATGGTGCCGCGCCCGCCACACTGCGGACAAGGCGAGGTGCGGACAACGGACCCCAGGAACGACTGCTGCACCTGCCGCACCTCCCCCGCGCCGCTACACATGGGGCAGGTGGTTGGTGTGCTACCCTCAGCCGCGCCGCTACCGTCGCATGTCTCGCAGAACTCCAGGCGGTCATACTCAATTTCTTTGTCCACGCCGAAGATAGACTCCTCGAAGGAGATGGTGATATCTAGGCGACGGTCTGCGCCGGGGCGCGGCCCCCGGCGACCACGACTACTCCCACCGAAATTGTTGAAGAACTCCTCGAAAATGTCCTCGAAGCCACCGAAGCCCGTCGCATAGCCGCCCGCACCACCGGCACCGCCGTTCACCCCTGCATGGCCGAAGCGGTCATAGCGTGCCCGTGTTTGCTCATCACTGAGCACCTCATAGGCCTCTTTGATCTCTTTGAATTTCTCTTCGGCGTTTTCGTGTTGGCTGACATCCGGGTGCCATTCACGGGCCAGCTTGCGGAAGGCGCGTTTGATCTCGTTTTTGTCAGCGTCCCTACCGACGCCTAGCATTTCGTAGTAGTCCTGTGCCATTGTTGCCATCGTCCTATGCTTGTGTTGGGAGTTGGGTGAACTCGATTAACGCAAAAAGCGTGGGGACCCATCTTGGGGGGGCCGCCCACGCCGTTTGGTGTGTCGATGTGCGGGTTACGCCTCGGTGAACTCCGCGTCCACCACGTCCTCGTCATCTGCCTTGCCTGTGGCCCCGGCAGCCCCGTTAGGGGTTGCGCCCGGTGCGCCCTCAGGGGCGTCCCCCTGGTACATATTGGCCCCTAAGCCCTGGATGAACCCGGCGAGTTCTTCCGTTGTAGCTTTCACACGGTCGATGTCGCCGCTCTCCTTGGCCGCGTTGACGGCGTTAATGAGTTCCTGGGCACGGTCCTTCTCGCCCTGCGGAATCTTATCCTCGAAGTCCTTGAGCATCTTCTCGGCGGTGAACACCGTAGAATCGGCGGCGTTCATGGTTTCCGCTTCTTCCTTCTTCTTGGCGTCCTCGTCGGCGTGTTGCTTGGCCTCCTCTACCATGCGCTCGATCTCCTCCTCGGACAACCCACTGCTGGCCGTGATGGTGATCTTCTGCTCGCGGCCTGTGGCCTTGTCCTGGGCGCTCACGTTGAGGATGCCGTTGGCGTCGATGTCGAATGTGACCTCGATCTGCGGCATACCACGCGGGGCCGGTGGGATGCCATCCAGAATGAACTTGCCGAGGCTCTTGTTGTCATTTGCCATCTTGCGCTCGCCTTGGACGACGTGAATCTCGACCTGCGTCTGGCTGTCGGCAGCGGTGGAGTAAACCTGGCTCTTCTTGGTCGGGATGGTGGTGTTACGGTCAATCACCACATTGGTGATGCCACCGAGCGTCTCCACACCCAGGCTTAAGGGCGTCACGTCTAGCAGGAGAATACCTGTCTCGTCACCTGCGAGGACGGCACCCTGGATCGCAGCACCGAGCGCGACGACTTCATCTGGGTTCACACCCTTCTTAGGAGCCTTGCCGAAGAATTTCTCAACAGCCTGTTGCACGGCGGGCATACGGGTCATACCACCGACTAGGATCACAGCGTCGATTTCACCCTTGCCAACGCCAGCATCCTTGAGGGCGGCCTCAATTGGCTTGATGGAACGGTCCACAAGGTCTGCCACGAGGCTTTCCAGCTTGGCACGGGTGAGCGTCATGTTGAGGTGCTTTGGCCCGGAGGCGTCCGCCGTGATGAACGGCAGGTTGATGTCCGTGCTGGTGTTGCTGGACAGTTCTTTCTTGGCTTTCTCTGCTTCTTCCTTCAAACGTTGGAGCGCCTGACGGTCGTTGCGGAGGTCGATGCCCTGGTCCTGCTTGAACTCGTCGGCCATCCAGTCAATGATACGCTCGTCGAAGTTGTCACCGCCGAGGAACGTGTCGCCGCTGGTACTGCGGACTTCGAAAACCCCGTCGCCGATCTCGAGAATGGACACGTCGAATGTCCCACCACCCAGGTCATAGACGGCGATGATCTCATTCTTGTTGCTCTCCAAACCATAGGCCAGGGAAGCAGCGGTCGGCTCGTTGATGATACGCAGGACCTCTAACCCGGCGATGCGTCCGGCGTCCTTGGTGGCGTTACGCTGGGCGTCGTTAAAGTACGCTGGAACTGTGATAACGGCCTGCGTTACCTCTTCACCCAGGTAGGCTTCGGCGTCCGTCTTGAGCTTCTGCAACACCATCGCGCCGATCTCCGGCGGGCTGTAGGTGCGGCCACCCATATGAATCTGAACGTCACCGTTGGGGGCGGCGCTGACCTCGTAGGGCATCTGTGCGGTGGCTTCTTTCACGCCCTTGTCCGTAAACTTACGGCCCATAAAACGCTTGGCGGAGAAAATTGTGTTGTCTGGATTGACGACTGCCTGGTTACGGGCGGATTTCCCAACACGACGTTCACCGCTCTTGGGGTCTGTGGCAACCACAGATGGGACAGTGCGTGTGCCTTCTGCCGACGGGATGATTGTTGGGTCGCCACCCTCCATCACGGCGACAGCCGAGTTGGTGGTGCCTAAGTCGATGCCGATAATTTTTGCCATGATCTTCTATCTCCTCTGTCGAGTGTCTGTGTTAGCCTGCTACGCGCACGAGTGCCGGGCGTAGCATTTTGTTTTCTGTACGGTACCCCTTTTGCAGCGTCTCGGAGACGTGCCCGCTTTCCACCGTTGCCGCCTCATCAATGCCGAGTGCCTGGTGGCTGTCCGGGTCGAATGGTTCCCCGACCGGGTCCACTGCTTCAATTTCGTATTTCTCTAGCAAGCGTTTGAGCTTGCGTTCGATGGCGACTACGCCCTCAGCCCACGGTGTTTCCGCGATGTCCTCTGGGGTGTTGGCGACTGCGCGTTCGAAATCGTCGATGACGGGTAGCAGGGACTTCATTACGTCTACTGCTGCATTTTCCAGGGCATCGGCCCGCTCCTGGGCGACACGTTTCTTGTAGTTGGCGAACTCCGCCCGTTCCCGTTGCCATGCGTCGAGGTACTTTTGCGCCTCGGCTTTGGCGTTTGCCAGGGCGTTGTCAGCCTCTGCCTGAGGCGGTGGGCCTGGTGGCGGCGGCGGGGCCGTATTGGAGGCCTCAGCGATTGGGGGTGTTTCCTCCGTGTTGTCTGCCGCGTTTTCCCGTGTAGGCGTTTGATTTGGGTCTGTCAACTCGCTTTACCTCCGTCAGTATGCTTCGCGCCCGTATTATATCGGCAACGCTTACCCATTCTGCCTGATCTCTCATAGAATTATGTAAAAATCCGGCTAGTGTTGGTTGTGGCGTGCCGTGGGCTAGGTACCTTGGTGTTATGCCTGTATCGTAGCGTGGAACTGCAAGATTTTTTTAAGTGGTGTAATAGAAACACGTCAACAAATCTCACCAAAATTGAACGGCCTTCCCGCGACAGGTGCGCGGCGGCGTGCTAAGATAGGTTAGTTGCCTTTGACGAGGGCGTACCCCGGTTTTTGCACATAAGCGATTGATAGAAGGATGTGGGCCGCGTATGAACGCCGACGAGAAATTTGTCCACCTACATGTGCATACAGAATACTCATTGCTGGACGGCCTGAGCCAGATCGACCGCTTGATGGGCCGTGCCAAGGAACTTGAGATGCAGTCGTTGGCGATTACCGATCATGGTGTGATGTTCGGCGTGGTGGACTTCTTCCGGGCCGCGCAGAAAAATGACATTAAGCCGATTATCGGAACAGAGGCATATCTTGCTCGCCGGGGTATGGAAGATCGTGACCCCAAACTTGACAAGAAGCCGTATCACATGCTGCTGCTGGCGAAAAACCAGACGGGTTATCGAAACCTGCTTAAGCTAGCAAGCGAGGCGCAGTTGCGCGGCTACTACTACCAGCCGCGCATTGATCGCGAGTTAATGGCACAGTACAGCGACGGGCTGATTGCGACCTCCGGCTGTTTGGGTGCGGAGATTCCACAGCATATCATGAACGGGCAGGATGACGAGGCCCGTGAACTCATCGGCTGGTATCAGGAGGTGTTTGGGCCGGAGAACTTTTTCCTTGAGTTGCAGTATCACGATATTGACGTGTTGGAACGCACGAACAGGTGGCTGGCGGCGTATCGGCGGAGCGGTCATACGCCCGTGCAGTTCCTGGCGACGAATGATGTTCATTATGTGCTGGAGAGCGACCACGACCCACACGATACGCTACTGTGCATCCAGACGGGGAACCTGAAAACTGAGGGCAATCGGATGAGCATGTCCGACGCGAGCTATCACCTCACGTCTCACGAGGAGATGGACGCGGTTATCCGGCGTAAGTACGGCTGGTTGCCAGATGAGATGCGGCACGAGGCGCTACTCAACACGGCCAAGGTCGCGGCGATGTGTGATGTGGACCTCAACACCAAGGGCTATCGCCTGCCGCGCTTCCCTGTTCCAGGTGGCTACACCGAGCGCGACTACCTGCGCTACCTGGTGGACAAGGGGCGCTACTGGCGCTACGGTGATGAAGCCGACGCCCCGGTCTACATCGAGCGTATGGAACACGAGTTGGGCATTATCGAGAGCATGGGCTTTAACACCTACTTTCTCATCGTGTGGGATTTGTGTGAGTTCGCCCGTCACGCGGATATTTGGTGGAACGTGCGTGGCTCTGGTGCGGGGAGTATGGTGGCCTACTGTTTGGGTATCACCAATCTTGACCCGATCCAGAACAGTCTGATCTTCGAGCGGTTTTTGAATCCGGGGCGTGTGTCCATGCCGGATATTGACCTGGACTATCCCGACGACCGTCGTGCCGAGATGATCGAGTACACGGCGCAGAAGTACGGCAGCGACAAGGTGGCGGCGATTATCACGTTTGGGACGATGGGCGCGAAGGCGGCGATCCGTGACGTGGGGCGGGCGCTGGATGTGCCGCTGAGCGAGATTAACCAGGCGGTCGGCTTGATTCCGACTGAGGCGCGACAGAAGAAGATCGAAGAATACGTAGAGGCGAATCCCGAACTCAAGCAGCTTTACCGACAGAACGATAAGCTGCGCCGGGTGATCGACACGGCCAAGGTGCTACAGGGGGTAGCGCGGCACGCTTCAACCCACGCCGCCGGGGTAATCGTCGCGGATGCGCCGTTGGTGGAGTATTTGCCGTTGCATCGGCTTACACGCGGCAGCGATGAGGAAAGCGCGTTGCAGCAGGTGACGCAGTTTCCAATGGAAACCTGCGAGTCGTTGGGACTGCTGAAAGTGGACTTTTTGGGGCTGTCCACGCTGACGATTCTGCGACGTGCCAGCGACCTGATCTATAAGCATCACAACAAACGCTGGACGATGGACAATATTCCCTATCGTCCGCATGAGGGCGAGGCGCTGACGGACGAGCAACAGCGCGAAAACGCGATGTTGGCGGCGGCGTTCGAGATGATGGGGCGTGGGGAAACGGTCGGTGTGTTCCAGGTGGAGTCGCCGGGGATGCAGCAGATGTTGCGCGGGATGCGCCCGCAGAAGTACGAGCATATTGTCGCGGGGATTTCGCTGTACCGTCCGGGGCCGATGGAGTACATCCCAGAGTACAACGACCGAATGCACGGCAAGAAGGACATTCCATATCTTCATGATAAGTTGAAGCCGATTTTATCAGAAACGTATGGAATTATAACATATCAGGAGCAGATCATGCAGATTGCCTCTGATTTGTTCGGGTACCAGCTTGGCGAGGCGGACCTGATGCGGCGGGCGGTATCTAAGAAAAAGCAGAAGGAACTCGTTAAGCACAAGGCGATTTTCCTCGAAAAAGGGCCGGAAAACGGTATCGCGCAGGATGTTGCGGAGGCGATTTTCGCGGACATTGAGTATTTTGCTAATTACGGTTTTAATAAGAGCCACGCCGCAGACTACGCGATGGTCACGGTGCAGACTGGGTTCCTCAAGTGCCATTACCCCGCTGAGTACATGGCGGCGTTGCTCTCCGTTTACCGCGAGACGAGCGACAAGGTAGCGGCCTTCCTGGAGGAGTGCGGACGCCTCAACATCCCGATCTTGCCGCCGGATGTGAACTACAGCAACAGCGACTTCGATATTCAAACGCTAGACGACGGCACACGTGGCGTCCGTTTTGGGATGGCGGCGATCAAGAATGCGAGTGTCGTTGGGGTGCGGGCGATTTTGGATGCGCGTGCGGAAGGGGGGGGGTTCACTGATCTAACAGACTTCGCCGAGCGGGTGGACCTGCGGCACGTTGGTAAGCGCACGCTGGAGAGTTTGGTCAAGGTGGGGGCGCTGGACGCCTTTGGCAATCGTAATCAGT
>CAYWZS010000049.1:25555-29051 GCA_964462905.1 uncultured Anaerolineaceae bacterium | reverse complement strand
AACTCCTCGGTTTCGGTCGCGCCTGGGGCGACAGTTGGGAGAATGGTGGCGGTGGTGACATCCTCAAGCGCGGCTGCCTCGCCGCCTGCCTCGGCGGTGGCGGTGGCGTTGCGAAGGAAGGTGTCGCCGGGGATGAGGGTCACGCCGCCGAGGACGACGAAACCTGTGCGCCCGTCTGCGAGTTGGATTTCTATCCACTGTTCATCCTCGGACACGCCGACCACGTTCACGACGGTTCCCCGGTCCAGCGGGCCGAGGGACTGGAAGCCACGACCGGGGCCGCTACGGATGTTGAGGGCGCGTCGGGCGGTGACTTCGGCCACGAGGCCCTCCGTGTCTAGCGGAATGGGCGTGGGCGACGGGGTGCGGGTGATGGTTGGGGTTAGCGTCGGTGGTTCCGTTGGGGACGGGGCCAGGGTCGGCGGGGTGCTGTCGGCATCAACGGAAATCAACTGGCGGAACACAAAGCCGGTGCCACCTGTTGGTAGTTGGACCTGGACCCACTGGCCGTCGTCGCTGTTGCCTGTGACCAGGAGGCGGGTGCCGGGGCGTAGGATGTCAACGCGGTCGAACTCGGTACCGGGGCCGCTACGGGCGTTGATGCTGGTCTGCGCTGTGGACCGGATCACGATCCCTTCGTCCAGGAACTCTGGGATGGGGGTGGGTGTTGGCGTGCTGGTGGCGGTGGCCGTTGCGGTTAGGGTGGCGATTGGCTCCACGGTGGGGCCATCACCCGGCGTCGGGGTTGCTGTGGGGGCGACAACGACGGTATCCGAGGTCTGTTCCGTTGGCACATCACCCGGAAATTGGTCAATTTGAATGTCGGCCTGGAGGATATAACCGATGGTGCCGTCCTCTAGGCGTACCTCGGCAAAGGGGAGGCCATTGGTACCCGGCCCGACAGAACGAATGGGAAGTAGCACCCCAGCATCGAGCGTGGTGACGGGGTCCAGGTCGCTGTTGGCCTCTGGGAAAACACGGGTGTTTGTGGTGCGTGTTTGGCCGAAGCCCTCACCGGGTTCTAGCTCCGGCAGCGTTTCATCTGTGGGTGTGGTGGCGGTTGGTTCCAGCGTTGCGGTTGGTGTCTCCGTGGGCGTGGGAGACGGCGACGGTGTGGGGGTTTCGGTGGCTGTGGGCGTTGTAGCGGCGGCGGTTTCTGCTGCAAAGGTCGCCTGGGCGTTAATTTCGTTGGCGTCTGCAACGCGAACCAGGGCTGTAGAAACCCAGCCCTCGGTGCCATCGTCGAAGATCACCTGTGTCCACTCACCCGCACCGTCCTCATTTTGGACGCGGACAAAGGTGCTAGGCGCGAGCACGCTGACAACCGGGGAGAACGTGCTGGGTTCCTGGCGGACGTTGAGGCTGCTGCCGTCGGTGGTGATAAAGGTACCGATACCGAACACGAACAGCGGTTCGAAGCCTTCGGGTGTTTCAGAAGGGATAAAGCCCTCCGGCGTTGCTGACGGAACAAAGCCGATGGGCGTGAGGGTCGGCGTCCGTGAGGGTGTGAAGGTCATTGTGGGTGTTTCGGTGGGCAGTAGGGCAAGTTGCGCCGCCTCGACAAACACGATGTCTTGTAGCAGGTTGTTGTAGATGTTGGCGTCTGGCTGGCCGACGAGTAGCCCGTCGAAGCCATCTGGCGCGAGGTAGTACTGGCGAGCCAGAATTTCTGTCACGCGGGCGACGCCGCCGAGAATGGGGGTGGTGGTGGACGGGGCGACCTGCTCCGCCCAGAAGCGCACGTCGTCGGGTGTGTCCGCGAGGACAAGGATGGACGCGAAATCGTCCAGGGAGGCCACAGCGAGGCCTGTTTCCTCACCGCGAATATCGGTGGTGAGCAGGGCGTTGGGGTCCTGTACGAGATTGACGAGGCCGGCCTCGCCACCTGGCAGGAAACCGACGAGGTAGTAGTCCTCGCCAGCGGTTAACGGTTCATCCAGGAGCAGGGCGTCTAGTAGTTCCTGGTTTGTGGCGACTTCCGCCAGAATCGTCTCCACACGGCTGACGCCGATGGGGTTCTGGCCGATGACGACGGGAACGCCGCCCCGTGTGATGACGTGGGTCAGGGTGTTGCGGAGGATGTCGTCTAGCTCGGCGGCGCTATTGGGGCCGTATTCGACGGAGAACAGCACTAGGCTATCGTTGTCGATGGTGCTGATGTTGGTGAACACGGCGGCGGCGGCACCTTCATCATCGTCGATGAAGTTGGCAGCGGGTGGCTCACCGAACAGTAGGAAGCCGAAGTAGGCGGCCATGACAGCGGCGACGAGCACGCCGCCAACAATCAGACGCTCGGTGAACTGGCTGATAGTTTGGAGGCCACGCCGACGGCGGCGGGAGCGTTGGCGGTTGGAGCGGTCCTGTTCTTGCTGGGCCTCCGTGGAGGGGTCGAAGAAGCCTGCCATGTCCGCGTCTTCGGCGCTGGCTGTCATGGCGGAGTTTGGGTCGCGCACGGTGATGTCATCGGCAGCGACCATCTCGCGCAGGGCCTTGACCTCGTTGCGTTGTTCGCGGTTGAGCTTGACCTCGTCTGTTAGTTCGGACGGGGTTGTCTCGAAATTGGCGGCGGCGATGCCCTCGTCGGCGTCGGTCGGGTCTATATCGCGCAGGCGGCGTTGTTCCTGGGCACGCTCGCGCAGGGCGTAGAGGCGGTCGTCTAGCTCGTCCTCCGGGCGGTTCTCTCGCTGGCGGATGAGGGCGGTAGCAGATGCCTGCTCGTCACCGATGCGTACACCGCTAAGGATTTCGCTGGCTGTTCCGTCAATATCGTCATCTGGAAGGACATTTTCCTGCTCAAAAACAGCGTCGAAGTCATCGAATAACTCGGCATCATCATCCCCAGTAAGTAGCGGTGCAGGGAGATCCTCGCCTGCGTAGCCTTGGAGCAGGCTGTCGAGGTCGTAGTTGGTGTCGTTCGCTGCTTCTGCGGGGAAATCAACGTCTACGGGTTGCTGTGGGATGATGTCGTCTGGCAGGGATTCGTTCTCATCCATGAAGCCGAGGTTATCCGCTTCGGCGTCAATGTCCGCGAACAGGTCCTCGTCTGGGATGACGTTGTACCCGGCACCACCCCCGTCAAAGTCGAAGTCGTCTCTGTCCTCGTCGTCCATGAGCGACGCGAGGAAGGCATCGGCAGCGGGGGTTGCGGACTCATCTTCGATGCCCTCCGGGGGTTCGGCATCGTCAAAAAAGGTGTCGAAATCGCTGAGTTTGTCCTCATCATCGAACGGCTCGGCGTCCATTGGCGGCGGCGTGAACATCTCGTTGGAGGCGATGGTTGGCTCTTCCTCCAGGTCACCGAATAGGTCATCGAAGGTGTCGGCATCATCATCGAAGAACGCGCCGTCGTCTGGCAGGTTATCCGGGTCATTGAGGATTTGGGTGCCACCAAGGTCGCCTGCGCCTGGCGTGAACCTCTCATCGTCGGCGGTGGGTTGTTCGTCGTCGAAGAACGCGCCGTCGTCCTCATCATCGGCCTCGCCACCAAAGAGCATCC
>CAYWZS010000049.1:0-25455 GCA_964462905.1 uncultured Anaerolineaceae bacterium | reverse complement strand
TGCCGCTGGGTTGGTCGTCAAGGGCGGGGTCATCGTCGAAGAACGCGCCGTCGTCCTCATCATCGGCCTCGCCACCAAAGAGCATCCCCGTGATGCCGCTGGGTTGGTCGTCAAGGGCGGGGTCATCGTCGAAGAACGCGCCGTCGTCGCCGTTGTCGGTCGTTTGGTCGTTGTCGGCTGTGTCCTGTCGCCAGGAGAGCATCTCGGTGAAACCCAGGTCGGCGGGGCTGGCGCTGTCATCCTCATCATCTACGGGGGATTCGGCGTTATTCCAGTCGATGTCCAGATCATCGCCCTCGTCACTCGGTTGGCCGTCCTCATCGGCATCCTGCCGCCACGACAACATCCCGGTGAAACCCAGGTCTCCCGGTTCGGCGTCGTCGTCCTCGCCCCCATTAACGGGTTCATCGTCCCACTCAAAATTATCGAGGTCGTCGTTTTTGTCGAAGTCGTCACTCATGAGTTAACCTTTATTCCCGATAGGAACGATCCTGCCCGATGAACACGCGCACACCGGCGACAACGGTCGCCAGGGCGATGCCCAACAGAATGCCATTGGCCCCTGCGCCAACGATGAGTTGCTGCGTGTCCGTAAGTGGCGCGAAGCCGGGGAGTTGCAGCCCTGCCTGTAGCAGCAGGTTCAACACGAGTGCCACCAGAAAGATGACGCCGGGGATGTCGAAACGGCGGCGCGAGAAATGAAACGCGCCATAGACAAGTGAAAACGCCAAAAGGCCCGCCAGCGAGGCCTCTACCGAATATTGCACGGTGTCGCGGAGCACACTGCTATAGCTGGGGGCGTCTGGCGGTGGTGCGAGTTGCCCGGTTGCTTCCAGGCTGGCAACCACGATAACCCCCAGGGCACAGATAACCAGAAGCAGGCTCCAGACTGCGTTGAGGCCATATTGCCGGACGCGAGCGAAGGTAAAGACGTGGACAATCAAGAGGTTTAGCAGGCCGATGATGATGGCGAGGGTGGCCGTTACCTGAATGATGCGTGTCACCGTGGGGACAACCGTCCGTAGGATAGCCTCTAGTCCGGTTGCGGCCATGGCGTCTGCGGTGATGCCTACAAATACGCCGTCGTAGAGCAAGGCCAGGGTTAGAATAAACCCGGCGCTCATGGCGACCACCGTCGCGATTAAGTCTGCCAGTCGTCTCACGTTATCGCTCCTAACCGCCGAATACGCTTAATAGTGGGGCCAACGCCCCGGCGACCTGTTCCCCGGCGACTTCAACCAGCGCGATCACCAGAATCCCGGCGATGAGCACACCGCGCAGGAAGTCCTGGGCGATGAGGCTACCGCGCTCGCTGGAGCCGCCGCCAAGGTAACTTGCTGGGGTGAAGATGTCCTCACCGATAAGCGGGTTGTCTGCCATCGCAAAGGCGACAGCCTGCCCAACGATGTCATCACTACCCGCAATGGTCATAACGCTTTTGCGTTGCGCGGCCCCGAGTACGAGGCCGACTTCTGCACCGAAGTTCCCCAGTAGCACGCTGCCGGTAACGTGTTCGGACTCCATTGTGACAGCAAGCATGGCGGCGAACACCAACGATTGTTTTTGTAATGTGCCGTACCAGCGAACGTTGGCGGGGCGCGGGCGGGGTTGGCGGCCACTGGCGAGATAGGCGCGTTTGAGCATGTCTGAGGCGAGCGGGACAATGAGCGCCTGGTTGGTCACGACAATGGGGGGCTGGTCGCTGATTGCGATCTCTTTGGTGGTGTAGTAGGTCAGGTTGAGGGCGGCTAGCGCCAGAATGGTGCGTTCATCGCCGATGGTGGATGCCCCGGTACTCACAAGGAGGGGGCGGCCTGCCTCAATGGACAGGCCGACCATCTGGGGCAGGGCGTTGTAGGCTCCAATCTCGCGGAGTGGAAAGATGTTAACCTCAGCGATCCCGCGCCGCTTGGCGATGGCACGCCGCCGAATAATGATGGCGGAGGCGAGAGCCACTGTCACAAGCGCCAGCATAATAATGAGGAAGGCGATGGTTTGTATGGTGCTATCCAAGATGTAGCCCCCTTCCGGGTGCGGTCGGCGCAAAGGTCAATCGGTGTTATTGGTGGCGTCGAGTTGACGGCGCACCGCCTCAATCCCACCGGGTTGTTCCAGGGTACGGGCGAGGTCGCGGAGTAGGTCCGACGAGATAAAGAACCCCAGGGTGGGTTGGAGTACCCACAGCATTTGAGCGCCAAGAACCCCGAATGGTTCTAGTACGTCGAGCGTGAGGCGGAGGGGGGTTTCCCAACCGTTGTCACGCGCCTGTTGTATCCAGTCGAATTCAGTTTTGTCAGACATGATGCGAGTATAGCACACCAGCGGCGTGAGCAAAAACGATATGGGCCATTTGATGGGAAGAAGGGTAGGAATTTGGTTTGCCCCGGTGTGCTAGGTGTGATTACGGTTCCTTGCCGACCACAATGGTGTCCACGTCCGGTTGAGTGGTGGCCCCGCTTGTTAGGCGCTCGCCCGTGTCCCGGTCATAGATGGCGGTGCGTAGGGTGTAGGTTCCAGGGGGAACGCCGTCCAGGGGCAGAGTGACGTCCACACAGGCGTAGGGCGCGTTGGGTAGGTCGATATTGACCTGTGACGCCACCGCGTCGTTGTCTGGCATGAGGTACAGCCCGATGGAGTGCGTGGCGAGTTCGGGGGAATCCCCCCCGGCCCACGCGATTTTGAGGGTGAGGTTGTCGTCAACAGGTGTTGATAAGGGAGTGTAGTCCACGAGGGCCGCGCCGCCGGAGAAAGTCAGCCGAGGCGTGTAGGGTTCCGCGCCACAGCACAGTGGATTGGCTGTGTAGAGCTGCAAATGCAGGTCATTGTTGGTGATGGTGGTACAGGGATGGTAAGCGTTCTCCATCCGTATGCGAAAGGTGTCATATTGCGGGGGGGGGGCCGCTGGCATGTGAGCGACCCATACCCGCTCGCGCCCGCCAATCCCAGCGAAAACAGTATCCGGGTCGTCTGTGGTTTTTCCTGGCTCGTCACGAACGTTGATTAGCGTGTAGCCGTCCCCTATGCCTTTCATGTAGAAGTCCGCCACGAAGCGATAGTGCCATGTTGACTGGTTATCCGGTGGGAAAACGTAGAGGAAGTCGCCGGGGCGGGCCTCCGGTTGATATAGCCGTTCCAACTCGTTTGTCGGTAGGATGTGGGCGAATCCGTCAAAGGCAAACAGCGTGTTCACACGGCCCACCATCAGAACACCAAACACCCCCCAGGCGAGCGCCAGCAACGGTGGGGCAACGCGCTGCCAACGGCCCGTACTCGCCAGCGCCACACCAAACAGCGCACACCACGGCACCCACAACACCATCATGTAGCGCAGACGTCCGCTGTGCATGACCTCTGTGGCGGCATTCCCGACGAGCAGCAGCAGGAGTGTTCCGCTGCCAAGGGTGGCGAGTAGTAGGGTGCCCGCCCGGTTGTTGGGTTGCTCGCAGGTGGTCATGAACACCGCCCACGCGGCCAGCACAACCAGCAGCCCTGCCAGGATGGCGCTGCCATTACCGAGGCCAGTCAACCACCAGTTGAGCGTTTCGCCTGTGGACAGCGCCCGCGCCCGGACGATTTCCTGTTCTGAGGCGGACTGAAGCCCTTCAAGCAACACAGGGACCCACGTTAGGAATACCACCTGAACGGCGGCTGTGGCGATCCCAATTCCCCACCACCCGCGTGATCCACGTCCGGGCGCTAGGAACAGGTGGTAGGCTCCCAATGCCGCGATTGGTAGCAAGGTGAAGTAGTGTTGAAACTGCAACAGCAACAGTATTGCGGTGAAAAGCGCCCAGCGCCAGCGGCCCCGGTAGTTATGCTGGAGCAAAGACAGATACGCCCAGAGTAGAGCCGCCTGCAACATGGCGATCAAGGTGTACATTCGTAGTTCGTGCATGTAGTGGAGGAAAAACGCGGAGGTGCTGAGCACGGCCACGGCGTAGACGCCCGCCTCCGCCGAGACGAAATCGCGTAGGAGGCGGTAGGTCCAGGCCAGCGCCAGCAACCCCGCATACACGGATAACAGCCTCAGAGCGAGCGGCTCCCACCCGGTGACGTAGGTTCCCCAGAGGTGGAGCAGGATGAAGTAGCCGGGGGCGTGCCACGGATTGCGGTCGGCGAGGCGTAGCCACACCCCACGCGGCGTTAGCGGTCCCTCGTCCCCACCAGCGTCATAGACGGATAGGTATTCATCCTGCCAGAGCGTTGTGTCCACCTGCGGGATGCTCAACGCGGCGGCGACGAGTAACAACCCAACGACCGACCAGAGCAAGAGACGTGGGTTGGTGCGTGTCTGAGATAGCATCGGGTGGCCTCTTGTTGACGGTCGGGGGGTTGCGTGCGGTTGGGCTTACTTACAATCCAGCTTCTTGGCGTAGCGTCTCGGCCTTGTCCGTGCGCTCCCAGGGCAGGTCGATGTCGTCGCGCCCGAAGTGGCCGTAGGCGGCGGACTGCTTGTAGATTGGGCGGCGCAGGTCCAGGTCACGGATGATGGCGGCGGGGCGCATGTCGAAGTGCTTACGGATGAGCTTTTCGATTGCGTCGTCGCTGATGGTCCCGGTGCCGAAGGTCTCTACGGCCAGTGAGGTTGGTTGGGCAACGCCGATGGCGTAGGACAGTTGGAGTTCGAAGCGGGTTGCCAAACCTGCGGCAACAACGTTCTTGGCGATGTAGCGGGCCATGTAAGCCGCGCTGCGGTCTACTTTAGTGGCGTCCTTGCCGCTGAAGGCCCCGCCGCCGTGACGGGCGACGCCGCCGTAGGTGTCTACGATGATTTTGCGCCCGGTGAGGCCAGCGTCACCGAGCGGCCCACCGACGACAAAGCGCCCGGTGGGGTTAATGAAAAAGCGTGTTTTGTCGTCTACGAGGTCCTGGGGGACGACAGCGTGGATAATCTGGTTGATGACGGTTTCGCGAATTTCTGCCTGGGTGATGTCTGGGGAGTGCTGGGTGGAGATGACAATCGTGTCGATACGGACGGGCTTGCCGTTAGCGTACTCAATCGTTACCTGGCTCTTGGCGTCTGGGCGAAGCCACTCGATCTCGCCGGATTTGCGGGCTTCGCTGAGGCGGCGGATGAGGCGATGGGAGAGGGAAATCGTTAGCGGCATGAGTTCCGGCGTTTCATCGCAGGCAAAGCCGATCATCATGCCCTGGTCGCCCGCGCCGATGGCCTCAATTTCGTCGTCGGACATGGCCCCTTCGCGTGCTTCTAGGGCTTTGTTTACGCCCTGGGCGATGTCGCCGGACTGTTCTTTGATGGAGACGATCACGCCGCAGGTTTCGGCGTCGAAACCGTACTTACCACGGGTGTAGCCGATGTCGCGGACGGTATCGCGGACGATCTTTTCGATATCAACGTAGGCGGTGGTGGAGATTTCGCCCATGACGACGACGAGGCCGGTTGTGGTGGCGGTTTCACAGGCGACACGGGCGTTCGGGTCTTGCTCCAGGATGGCGTCCAAAATGGCGTCAGATATCTGGTCGCACATTTTATCCGGGTGTCCTTCGGATACGGATTCGGAGGTGAAAAAATACTGCGAGGCATTCATGAAGGTTGTGCTCATCAGGGTATACCCTTTCCTTTCGTCATATCGGTTCACTGTGATAACAAAAAAACGCCTCTCAACATGAGCAGGCGTGTTGTTGGTTGGGTTGAATCCACCACAATCACGACTCATCTATCAGAGGGGCTGCTCTGCCGGATTTGGCACCGTTCCGACGCTTCGGGGGTTGCCGCAGCTTCGTTGAGCCGGGTCTCTTGGCTGCTCTGGATGAGTGCTGAATAGCGCACCTTGTAAATCGGCGCTGAATCATAGACAGGGGGTTTCGGAAAATCAAGTGCAAACGAAAGCGGTACTGAGATACCCCGGCTAGAAATCGAAAATTGCATATAATGGGCGGCACTGCTTTGGCAATTTATCATTTATGGTGTTGTGGCAGGTTGTGTAGATTGAGTGAAGGATTTATCTGAATGCAGGACTACATCACGGGTTTTCTGGAGATGAACGAGGTTACGGAACGCTATCATGGGCTGCCGTTTGCGGCGTTGTTGACGATCCGCACGATGTACGGTAAGACGATTGAGATTCATGATAGGGAGGCCATCGCAGGGGACTTGCAACTGGGCAAAAGTTACAATTTCATCGTGGCGGTTGGTGAGGTGGACAAGGTGCGGGCGTTTACCCAGAGCAAGACGATGAGCGGGCGCTTCAGCGGGACGATCCGTGAGTTGCGGTGGACACCCCCGCCCGGTGATAAGTTGTTGTTGGTTAATGAGGCACGACTGAACGAGCCGATGAGTGTGATTGGTACAGTGAGTGGGAATGTGTTGTTATCGCGGTTGCTGTTGGGTGGGGTGGCAGTTGGCAACGCGGTGACATGGGGGAAGGACCTCTTCGAGTTGGTGGCCGTTTACAATCCGGTGGGCGCGTGATGCTGGACTGGTTGATTGTGGGTGGGGGGGTGATTGGTACGACGGTGTCGAATTATCTCGTGAATCGCTACGGTGTCGCGGCGGGTGGGGTGCGGGTGTTGGATCCGCATCTCGCACCGTTGGCCCGGTGGACGCGCATGACGGGGGCGACGGGTATGCGTTATTTGCGGTCGCCGCATGTGCATCATATTGACGTTGAGCCGCTTTCGCTACGCGAGTTTGGTGAGTCGCCAGCGGGGGCGGTACATGCGGGGTACATTCGGCCTTATGACCGCCCGAGTTATGCGCTGTTTCAGGAACATGCGGTGCGAGTGATTGAGAAGCGTGAGCTGGCGGCATTGCGGCTACAGGGTACGGCAGAGTTTATTATGTCTACGCGGGGTGGGTATGTGGTGCAGACAGACAACGGCCAACTTCGCGCAAAACGGGTGGTGCTGGCGATTGGCCGAACAGCGCTTTATGCCCCACCGTGGGCGCAGGCATTGCAGGACGCTGGGGCAGATGTGCGGCATGTGTTCACGCAGGACGCGCCGATAGCGGCGGACCCGGCGACGCATACTGTGGTGGTTGGTGGGGGTATCACGGGGGGGCAGGTGGCGCTGGGGCTGGCAGAAGGTGCGCCGGGAGCGGTGACGTTGCTCACGCGGCATCCGCTACAACAGGCGGATTTCGACAGTTCGCCGTGTTGGTTGGGGCCACGCTGTAAGGGGGTTTTTCTGGGGGCGGCGAGCTATGAACAGCGCCGCCGTTTGCTGGGCAAGGCGCGGAACCGGGGGACGATGGCGCAGGATGTGTTCAAGGCTGTTGGTGATGCGGTCCGGGATGGGCGGCTACGGCATTTTCAGGGCGATGTGGTGTTTGCGCGGGGCTGTGCGGACGGGCGGGTGGTGTTGAAAACGGATGAGGCGATGCTCCAGGCGAACCGGGTCGTGTTGGCGACCGGGTTCGACGGGGCGCGTCCTGGCGGGGCGTGGTTGGATGAGGTGATCGAGTGGTTTGATTTGCCGGTGGCCCCCTGTGGCTACCCGGTGGTGGATAGCGGGTTGCAGTGGCGGCGCGGGTTGCACGTTGCCGGGCCGTTGGCTGAGTTGGAATTGGGGCCGCCAGCGGGTAATATTGTAGGCGGACGGTTGGCGGCAGAACGATTGGCTCCGGTTACAGAGGCTAAATAACTGTCGCAATGTCGTTTTGCATATGATATAGTAATTGTTTGCTAACGTCAATTTAAGGTGGGCCGAGATGTTTGTTGCCACCCGCAAGGTGCAAGTGCAACCGAGGCGTAAGCAGGATTTCATTGATGTGTGGTACGCCGCAATTGGCACACGGCTGGAGCGGCAACCGGGTTTTATTACCGCGTGGTTGCTGACAAGCCAACACGACGATGAGGTGATGATTATGAGCCACTGGGAACACGAAGCGGATCACCGCCGTTGGCGTCAATCTGATGAATATCGTCAGGTTCACGCACATATTGGCGGGTTGATGCGGCGGCGACTTGGTGACAAAAACTATACACTGGGGGCGGCCATTGCCAACGCTGAACCGGAATCATCCAAGGGCCACCATAGGTGAAAAAACGTTTAAATCGCTTGACGCCCTGTTGGTGGCGGGGTACGCTCTACAAGGTGCAGGCGATTTATGACCGTGGCGGACAGTGATAGCGCGATGATGAGGCTGAATACCACTACCACAACCATGCAAATGACGACTACCGGCGGCAAGGCTCGTTTGGGATGTTTCCGCATGGGATAAACGCGACAACAAGTGTCTGGGCTAAATCCAAAGCGTGCCGGGAATTTCCCACGGCATGCTTTTTTTGTTTATGGAGCAGGAGGTGTAACGATGGTACGGTATACGATGAAGTTCGGCGGCACGTCCGTCGGTAGCCCGGAGGCGATTTCAAATGTGGTCGAGATTGTGCGGTCGGAAGTCACCAAGGGGAATCAGGTCACGGTGGTGGTTTCTGCAATGGGCGGCGTGACGGATAAGCTGGTTAAGTCGATTTACGCGGCGGTGGAACGTGACAAGTGGGAGTTCCAGAAGCTCAACACGAAAATTAAGGAACAACACGAGGAGGTGCTGGACTGGTTGCTAGTGCCGTCCAAGCGACGAGAGGAGACGCACCAGCAGGTGACACGGTTGCTGGAAAAGCACCTGGAACTGTGTAATGCAGTGAGCATTTTGGGGGAGGTCACGCCGCGTATTTTGGATGCGGCGGTTTCGTTGGGCGAGCGGCTGAGTAGCCGGGTTGTCGCGGCGGTACTGGCAGAGAACGATGTGCCGGCACAGCAGTTCGACGCGATGAGCCTGCTTCGCACGAATGACCGTCACCAGGACGCAGACCCTGACTGGGAGGTGACAAAGCGGCAGATTCAGTCGCGGTTGGTGCCGACGCTGGAACGCGGGATTACGCCCGTGGTGACGGGGTTTATCGGGGCGACGGCTGAGGGGGTGGTGACGACGTTGGGGCGGGGCGGGTCCGACTACAGCGCGGCGATCATGGCGGCCAATAACGGCAGTGATGAGCTTATCATCTGGACGGATGTGGACGGGGTGATGACGACGGACCCACGCATTGATAAGCGAGCGCGGGTGTTACCGCAGGTGTCCTATCAGGAGGTGGGTGAGCTGGCGTTTTACGGGGCAAAGGTGCTGCACCCGAAGACGGTGCAACCGATTATCGACCTGGATATGCCGGTGCGGGTTCGCAACACGTTTAACCCAACATTCCCCGGCACGTTGATTACGCAGGAGAGCGAGGTCATAGGCACGGTCATTAAGGCGGTGACGGTGGTGCGGGATGTGTCGCTATTGACGGTGAGTGGGCGCGGGATGCTGGGTGTGCCTGGGATTGCGGGACGGACGTTCATGGCGACGGCGGCGGCTGGTGCGAGCATCCTGATGATCTCGCAGTCGTCGTCAGAGCAGAGTTTCTGCTTTACGGTGCCGCAGGGCAAGGCGTCCGAGGTGAAATCCACGATTGAGACCGTGTTGGCCGATGAGATTGCGGGACGCGACGTGGACGAGGTGGTAATCCAGGATGAGGTGGTGATTGTGACGGCGGTTGGCGCGGGGATGCGCGGGACGCCGGGGGTCGCGGGGCGGGTGTTCACGCAGATGGGCGACAACCAGGTGAACGTGCTGTCCATTGCACAGGGGTCGTCGGAGTGCAGTATCTCGTTTGTGGTGGCGGCGGAGGACACTGAACAGGCGGTGGTCCTCCTGCATGACTTGGCGTTGAACACCGTAGAGGCGTCCTAGAGGGTTTCGAGGTGGCTTGTGACCCAGGCGTCGTAGGCGGTCATAAGTTTAAGTGTATGGGGGCCAGGTGTGCCGTCGCCCAGGGTTGTATCGTCAATCTGGACGACGGGGACGATGCCCCGGCTGCTGCTGGTGATGAACGCCTCTTGGAACTGTGGTAAGTCGCCTAATGTGACAGGACGGCGCACCAGCGGCAATACATCCGGGGCAATCTGAAAGACGATCCCCCGTGATGTGCCTGCTAGCACGCCGTCAAGGGCGGTGTAGAGGGTGTCGCGCAGGATCGCGTAGAAGTTGCTGGTGGTGCCTTCGAGCAGGTGGTTGTCGGCGTCCATGAGGATGATCTCGTAGGCGTCATTCTGTGCTGTGAGCGCGGTGCGGTTCTGCATCCAGGCGGTGTCTTTGGCGGCGGGGTTATGGCGGGCGCTGTTTGGTGCGGTGCGGACGGTGACGCCGTCGGTGTAGAGTGTGGCTGGGTAGCCGCCGAACGGCTCCACACTGAGAATGAGTTCGTCCGGGGTGCGCCTGGGTACGGTGATGCGAAACTTTACGTCGCCGTAGCCTGCGATGTCGATCACTTCACGGAGCGCGGCGCGAATTTGTTCATGGGACAAAGTGAGCGGGATGTTCTCGCGCTCCGCAGAGTCGTTGAGGCGGTTTAGGTGGGCGGTGAGTTGTAGCACGTCGTAGGTGTTGCGGGTGGTGGTGACGGTGTAGACGCCGTCGCTTGGCTCGTTCTGGGCGGCTTCTGCTAGTGAGCTGGCATGGTTGTCTACGGGGACGATACCGAGGGGGGTTAGGCGGCGAATGGTCACGGGCATGGTGGGTTCTCTCTCAAAAAAACGTTTGGGGACTCAAAAGGCCTGCGCGGGATGGTTGCATCCGGCACAGGCTGGGGATGATGTTTTGTGTGGACTAGCGTAGCAGCGACATCACCTGATTTCGCATGTCGGCGTCGTCTTTGAATGTGCCACGGGTTGCGATGGTGGTGGTGTTGGCGGCGTGCATTTGCACCCCGCGCGAGGACATGCACATGTGCTCGACATCGTAGAGGACGACCATCACGCCTTTCGGTTGGATCAGTTGCATAAGGGTGTCGGCGGTTTGTGCGCCGATACGCTCCTGGAGTTGAAAGCGGCGGGCGTAGATGTCCAGAATGCGGCCCAACTTGGAGAGACCAAGTAGGTTTTCCCCTGGTATGTAGGCGACTGCCCCATAGCCCTTGAACGGCGCGAGGTGGTGGCTGCACATGCTGTAGAACTGCATGTCTTTGACCATCACGAGGTCGCCGCTACCGCTGGAGTTGGGGAAGACGGTTACTTCGTCCTCTGGGCGGCGAGCGTACCCCCCGGCCCAGTACTCGGTGTAAGCCTTGGCGACACGCTTGGGCGTCTCGGTGTAGTTGGGGTCCTCCCAGTTGACGCTGAAGGCGTCTAGCAGGTCAAAGATGGCCTTCTCGATGCGGTGGAACTGGGCGTCGTCGTTGGGATCGAGGGTTTCCGTAGCCGGATACGCCTCGATGTAACTGGGCTGATATTCGTTAAGAATATCGTCGCTGGCGATATTCGCGCCACTGACGGGGACGCCCTCGCTCACACCGGGGACGCGGACGCCAAAGGGCAGTGGATAGCCGTTGATAGGGCTGAGGGATGATTCGGTCGGCTTGTTTTTGCGGGAACTGTTGTCACTGTTCCCATTGTTAGTGCCGTTACCGTTTGTTTTGCTCATTTGGTTTAGGAAACTCCTGACTGAATGCAGTTGTATGTCCAGGCGGGGTCGCCATTCGTTACGACTAAGCCCTTCGGTTGTGCTGCACCAGCGGCTACTAGTGACATCTCCGCCGGTGTATAGATTGTACCGACACGATTGGGTTTTGTCCCTATTGCGTAATCCGCTCACGTGCATCGATCTGACAAGATCGCAGCGCATCTACGTTGCTTTTATCTTGTAACACGGTAACATAAGGCTAAAATGAACATTGTTATCATGTTGCCATTAGAACCGGGGAGCAACGTCTTACATTAGGACTTACGCAAATGATCCATCGGGCTATCAGCGTATGGACAGCTTGACGTCTACCCAGGCCGAACAAGCTCACGGCAAACGGGTTCATCCCAAATGTCACCCCCAACGGACTACACCCGCAACACAACATCGTCCCGTCGCGTGATCGGGGCATCGGCAAACTTGGCGGCTATCTGCGCTAGCGCCTCGCCTGTTAACGGATGCACATAGTCCGGCGCAATGTCCGCTAGCGGCAGCGCGATAAAAGCGTGTTGTGTCACCCCTGGGTCCGGTATCTCACGGCCCATGTACGTCAACACTTCATCATTCACCAGCACAATGTCCATATCCGCTGTAACAAAAATTCCACTGCTCTCCCGGTCCAGCCGATCCTCAATCACCTGCAAATACCCAACTTTCAGCGCCTCCGGGTCTAAAGCCGTCTCAATCATCAATGCCGCATTTAGATATACCGTCTCCCCGCCAGATGTATCCCCACTCTCGTAAACAGGCGAAACAGCTTTCACCTGCAACCGATTGCGGAGCAAGCGCACCATATGCTTGAGGTTTACCTCTGGCTTCGTGTTCGACCCAATCGACAGGTAAATCGTGTTCATGCGCCCCCCTCCTCATCGTAAATAGGCACCAGCCAACCATCCGCCACCCCTTCTGATGATGCAATCTGGCTGCTTTCGCGGTATTCGCCTGTGAAATCGTGATACAGACGCCCATCACCCGCTTGCATCACCCACGGCGCGAGGTCGTAGCGTAGCTCGCTTGCGTGTGAGCGAGGCACATACGGCATTGGCTCACGCTTGGTTGCCTTCAGAATCACGTTCGCATAGGCCGCGACCATATCCTTGACATCAAAACGCGCCCGTAAGTCCATCACCGTTTGTGTCTTGGCCCGCTCTCCGTTCTGGATAACTCGCGCCGCGATCCGTGCCGCCGCTGCCACATCCCCCGGATCAATTTTGTCAATCAGGTGATCCGGCAGAATCTCCCGTGCTGGCCCCACCCGCGCCACAATCGCAGGTGTCCCACACGCCAGCGACTCATACGGCACATTCCCAAACGTCTCCACATAGCGCCCAATCGCGAACGTTACACTTCCGAGGCTGTACAATTGTGGCATCAACGACTGTGGAATCCACTCGTGAAACACGAAATGCTCCGTCAGCCCATACTCATCAATCCTCGTCGTCAGTCCGTTATAGAATGCCTTATCATCCGGCGATAACGCCTCACTGATCCAACGTGGGACCAGCACCCGCAAATTCGCAATCCCGTAATCGTTCACCAGTCGCCGTGCTACCGCAATCACCTCAAAAATGCCCTTCGGCGCTTCTGGCCGATGTGGGAACAAGGCAATCGCGTGTTGTTCCGGGTCCACGCCCGGCAAATATCTCAGAACCTCATGAGCGTCAACCGGGTGATATTTGTCAAAGTCTAGCCCGTTGTAGATCACATGTGTGCGCTCACTCAACGAGGGGAAAAAACGCCCGACCGTCGCCAAGATGGTGTCTCGCTGAAAGTTGCTGATGAGGATCAGGTCATCACCCTGGAACAAATACGCACTTTGCAATGTCTCGGAGAAAATCACACTACGCAGCGACACCACCGTCGGCACATTCTGATAGACATAGGGGAAGATGAAGCCCCCATCGTGGCTGTAAAACACATCGGCCTCCGCCAAATGTGCTGCAAGATCATTAATCGCGTTGGCAATGTTGTAAATCGGTGTGGCGTAGGGTTCCGGGTATGGCTGTTTAAACCGAAACACCGGGATCACTTCGGCATTTGTGTGCCAAAGAAACGGCGCGTCTACATCTGGCGGGCGGCGCGTACACACCACCGTCACCTCATGCCCCAACCCCGCCAAGTGCATCACCACCGCGTAGAGTTGCTTTTGCGCCCCGCCCATCACCCGGTCCGGGTACAGTGGCGTCATAGAAAAGCACACGATTTTCATATTAGTAGGACTTACGCCAAAGCCATGCGAAGCGTAGGCGAGCGTAGTTGAGAGCATATATAGTCATCGAGAAGCCCCTGCTTGAGTTGATAAATGTTGGATGCGCTGGCTTGAGCGATATGCCGCAAGCGTGCCCAAACCAGCATCACAGCGTCATAGCTGAAACCGATCATCCCAAAGCATATCGCAGTGGCCGTTATGCAGGCAATGGCGAAACAACCCGACATGCGCCACACCTCCGCAGGGGCTATGATTGTCGCGCTAGAAAAGGCCGTTGCCTTACCGAACCGATAATTTGTGAGATTTGTAGCATTTAGACAGTTTACCCGCCAAACGTAGGTGACTTTTGGTTAGTTCATACGAGGAGTCCGTTTGCCCATGTGTGATAAGCTAACAAATATCGAAAATATACCGATTCTCAGGACATAATCTGCCCCATGCTACAACTTCCACGGACCCTCATCACCTCCTACTTGGAACTTGATGTTGATAGCTTCCAACCTGCATTCATCACAGATGATCGTATGGTAATCCAGCAGGTAATTGCGCCTGACATCCGTTACTACCGCTTCATGTATAACTGTGTGGGGGAACAGTGCAACTGGACGGATCGTCTGTTGCTGAATGATGACGACATCCGCGACATTCTGGAAGACCCGAATATGAGCATGTATGTGTTGTACTACGATGGTGCTCCGGCAGGATATATTGAATTGGTTCGCCGGGACGAAGAAACTACCGAGATCAAGTATTTTGGGTTACGTGAGCCGTTCTGGGGCCGTGGGCTGGGCAAACACCTGTTAAGTTGGGGGGTTGCGACGGCGATGGAAGAAGGTGCAGACCGCATCATTCTGGACACCTGCAATTTGGACGGTCCGCACGCGCTGGCGAACTACAAGAAGCGTGGCTTCCGCGTTTACAAGGTGACAGAGCAGCCGATGCCGGACAAGGAGTTCGTCAAGCTGACAGCCCAACAGCGCGGCTTGAGCTAAAGCAAAACAGCTATCCAAACAAAAAACCGCCCACAATATTGTGGGCGGTTCTGCGTTTACGCCGTCATTTGTCTAGGAGTTCTCCGCAGACTTTGCACCTAGCGTAAATACGATCTCCTCGATCTCCGGGTCACTCTCCGCAGCCATCGGTTCCATCTCGAACCACTCTGTATCGTCCCAGAAGGCAGTCACTTTTGTGGGCAGCAACAAGCCATCGAAGGAGGCCAATTCCTCAGAGGGTTGCAAGATGAATCGTTGTTGTTTGTTCTGGTCCGGGTTGAAACAGTCTACGGAGACTTCACGCAGGCGGTTATCGTCCGCAGCTTCCATCAACTGTATATCAACTGCCGCGTCAGTCTGTGTGTTACGGGCGATCAATGCGCGTTCGCCGTTTGCGTTTAAATCAACGAAATGGTCGCCGAGTGGGGTCAGCAACAGGGCAGCAATCGCCCATAGGCGGCGCTGTAACGAGCTGACCGCGTTTTCGTCTGTGATAAGCTTGGGTTTAGAACCGCTAAGGGTACGTAGGTTGGTTCCGTCGTAGGCTTCGACCCCACGCCGAACAGGAACCCCAGCCGGTTTGGCCGTGAAATCCCAGCGCATCTGGTTTGGCATGTGAAACTGCGCTGTAACATCCAACGGCACCCAGGTCTTGATAGGGCCAATGCGCGTGTGAACGCGCCCGCTAAAGTCAACTTTTAGCGAATCGAAGGCAGGGGGGCGGTTCCCGTAGCGAGCTTCGATGGCTTTACGCAGCAGGTCGCGGGCGTCTTTGTCCCCGCGTGCAAGCATCAACACTGGCATGGTATAGCACCCCAATTGTGAATAGTGATTGCTCCTGCGATCAAATATAGCAGATAAAGCTGTGTATTTCGTAAATTTTGTGCGTGAAAGTTAGAAAAATAAGAGGGGCAACCCTGCCCCTCTCGTTGAGGCGTGTGGCATTTAGTAGGTTGGCATCGCGTGGTCGATCTCGTCGGCCCAGGCGAGAATGCCGCCCTTCAGGTTAATCAGGTCGTTCTCGTAGCCGAGTTCCTTCAACATGTTGATTACGTCCGCGCTACGCACCCCACTGCGGCAGTGGACGATTACCTCGCGGTCGTTCGGAATTTGAGCGATGACGGACGCCGCTAATGTCTCGCGGCCTGCGGCAATGGCGCTCTTGGCCGCTTCAATTTCCGGCTTGGGCAAGCGATGTGTTTCGACCACACCATCCAGCGCGGCAATTTCCCACTCAACCGGGTTACGAACGTCCAGAATATAGAGGTCCTCGCCCGCGTCAATGCGTGCCTTCAACTGCTTGACGGTCATTTCGCCCGCGTTGGTGCTCAGCTCGCCAGCTAACACTGCCACACCTGCGCTATAGTCGCTGTGGTCATGGGCTGGCATCCCGCAAAACTGCTCGTAGTCGATAAGCTCTACCTCGGCCTGTGGAACCCCGCAGACGGGGCAGTTCGGGTCCTTTTGCACGCGAATCTTGGTGAAGTCCATCTCCTGTGCATCATAGAGCAGCATCCGGCCAATCAGCGGCTCGCCTGTCCCCACGATCAGCTTAATCACTTCTGTGGCTTGTAACGTGCCAACCGTCCCCGGCAGGACGCCCAGCACACCGCCTTCGGCACAGTTCGGGACTAACCCAGGCGGCGGTGGTGACGGGAACATACAGCGGTAGCATGGGCCTTGCTCCGCCCAGAACACGCTCACCTGGCCCTCAAAACGGAAGATGCTGGCGTACACATTAGGCTTGCCCAACTTCACCGCAGCATCGTTGACAAGGTAGCGCGTGGGGAAGTTGTCTGTGCCGTCTACGATGACATCATACGGTTCCATGATCTCCAGCGCATTGTCCGCCATCAGCGGCACGTTGTACTTGTCGATCACGACGTTCGGGTTCAGATCCTTCAGGCGCTTCTCGGCGCTGTCTAGCTTAGAGATGCCCACGGTGCTAACCCCGTGAATGATCTGGCGTTGTAGGTTACTCTCATCCACCACGTCGTAGTCCACGAGGCCGAGCCGCCCCACTCCCGCTGCTGCGAGATACAGCGCCATCGGGCTACCCAGGCCACCTGTACCAATAATCAGTACGCTGGCGGCCTTCAGGCGCTCCTGCCCCTCACGCCCAACGTCGGGGAGGATCAGGTGGCGACTAAAACGCTCGATTTCGTTCTTGGTAAGTTCCGCACGTTCTTTAACCAGCGGTTCCATGTGTTGTGTTTTCCCTATTCCTTGTTTTTATCCATCCTGTGCAGCCAATAGCTAGACAGCCATCACCTGCTGCTGGAGTTTGTCGAAGTCTGCGACACCGTGGTTCACCTGTTTGGGGTGGCCGCTTGCGTCGAGGATATACGTTGTGGGGACCGTTTGTACCTGCCAGCGGGCCGCTGCATCTGGGTCCTCGGTAGCGTCCACCTGAATGACCTCAACCGTGTCGCCCATTGCTGTCTGGAGCTTTTCCAGTGCGGGACGTTGCGCGTATTTACACGGGGCACAGGTTGGCGTCGTGAAGTACAAAATCGTCGTCACCCGGCGGCGGGTCGCCAGTAACGGGTCACTTGGTGCGTTCTTGGCGGCCTGCCACAACAGCCACGTTTGGGCCATGCAGTAGGCGGTGTACCCAAAGACGATTAGCGCCACAGCAATCGCAAGGCGTTCCATCATGGCCTTATGCTCCCTTCTCTACGGGGCTAGTGCCGAAGCCGGGAACCCCAACGCGGTTGAGTTGGTAGTACATCCAGCAGCCCAGGCAGAAGCCCGCCCAGAAGTTCAGGTTGGCGAGCGCAATGACAATCCACACCAGCGCCCAGCCCATAACGGCGCTACCTGTGAGTATCAGGATGGCCCCGGCTGCGTTGCACACCGTCCCAATCGCCATCGCGAAGCGGTGCGGCTGTGGGTGGTCCGGCTGCGGATTCGGCTGTAGTAGGTTTGTGGCCCGCAACGCACGATACAGCAGGCGGTATGGCGCGAACGGAAGCGCCAATGCGCTGCCTAACTGTGCCAGGGCCACCGCTGCAACCAACCACCAGGCACCGGGGCCAATCACAAAGGCGAGCAACAACAGAATAATCGTGGCCGCCTGTCCAGTTTTTAGTCCAGTTTGGTCCACTTTGGGTACATCATACATGGCATTTCCCTCTCGGAGTCATCCGGCTCCGTTTTATATAGGTTAGCGCCCGCCCGCAATGCTGGGGATGATTCGCAGGTTGTCGTCGTCTTCAAGTTCAGTGGCGGGGCCGTCCAGAAAGCGAACGTCCTCCTCACCCAAGAATACGTTGACGAACTTGCGAAGCTCCTCACCCTCATAGAGATGCTGCTTCAGGTTCGGGTGCTGCTGAACGAGGTTCGCAAGCGCCTCGCCAACTGTTGCACCCTGCACGTCTACTTTGCTCTCGCCACCTGTGTAGGCCCGTAGCGGGGTCGGGATTTTGATACTCGGCATAGGTTTCACACTCCCTAAAGTTTACTGAATTCGCGCTATAAACGGACGAGTGTCCGCTGGGAAAACTTACTAGTATGTAAAAAAGTTATGTCTGACATGCACTAGAAATAATGTTATTTTAACTTCGCATCGTGTATTCGGTTGAGGTACCCCCCAACGAAGCGGTTCATCGTCTCCACCTCCACCAAGAACGAGTCGTGGCCGAACGCCGCCTCGATGTGATGTTGTTCCACTGTTTTACCCACGCCGCGCAAGGCCGCCGCCAGCTCATCGTGGTGGTGTTTGGGGTAAAGCCAGTCGCTGCTAAAACTCATGACCAAAAACGAACACGCTACACGGGCGGCGGCGGCCTCCAGCGACCCATACAATTCACCCACATCATAGTAGTCTAGCGCCTTTGTGACGTAGAGATAGCTGTTGGCGTCGAACCGTTCCACAAACTTATTTCCCTGGTATTGCAGGTAGCTCTCCACCGCAAAGTCCGTCTGAAAGTTGTAGCCCTTCTGCGTGCGGTCTTGTAGCCGCCGCCCGAACTTGTCATCCAATGATGTCTCACTCATGTAGGTGATGTGGCCGACCATCCGTGCCACTGCCAACCCACGACGCGGCGGAGCTGCATCATAGTAGGCCCCCTCGTTCCAGTTGGGGTCCGCGTAGATAGCCTGTCGCCCAATCTCATTGAATGCAATCTGCTGGGCGGAGGCAATCGGTGTGCTAGCAATGAACAAGCACGCGCCCACGCGGTCTGGAAAGGCGACACTCCACTCCAACGCCTGCATCCCACCCATACTACCGCCTGCGACGGCGAACAATCGTCTAATCCCCAGTCGGTCCATCAAACGCGCCTGGGCCTTCACCATATCCGGGATGCTCACCACTGGGAAGCGCATACCGTAGGGTTCGTCATCGTCGGGGTGCGGTGAGGCGGGACCCGTGCTACCCATACAACCGCCCAACACATTCGAGCAGATGACAAAGAACTTGTCCGTGTCGAACATCTTGCCAGGGCCGACGGCGGCGTCCCACCAGCCGGGTTTCTCGGCGGGGTCATCCGTGTAGTACCCGGCAACGTGGGCGTCCCCGCTGAGGGCATGGCAGATTAGAATGGCATTGTTGCGCTCTAGGTTCGGACGGCCATAGGTTTCATAGGCGATTGTAAATGACTTTAACTCACTGCCGCTGGTGAGGACCAGCGTCTCGTCAAAGTAGGCGGTTTTGCGTTCCACGATGCCAACGCTGTGCGGGTCGTGGGGGCGGGAGGAGATATGGCTCATATCGTAGTAGTTGCGTCTGCGAGTAAGGTCAAGAATTGCTTCATGTCATCAAAGGTAGTGTGTTCCCATGGAAACCAGGATTTGCCGAAGGCGTTTTCCGGCGTGAGATCAGGTTCTTTCGCTGCCAGCAATGTCTGAAATTTGGCTTTTGCGCGGACCACTTCACGCGGGGCCATATCCTTATCTTCTAGGCAGGTGATGTAGTCATCAACACAAGCACTCACAACCTCACTCTCGAAAGCTGCTAAACATAAATCCTCAAGATAACCCACTTGATCAACTGATGGGATAATCATGACTCCGACCTGCGGTTCTCCACCAGCAAGCGTCATTATCTTGTCTGGCGCGGAAAAGCCTGTTTCTCGCAGCGAGTGCTGGACACTCTGAAATGCACCCGTGGGGTTGTCGTCTGCATCACGGACAATGCCCATGCTTCGCAGTTGGTTAAATCCGGGTGTTATTTTTAGTGTTGCGAGTACATCACGCAATAGTTCTTTGGATTTGCCGCCCGCCTGCTCAATGGTAACAACGTTAAGAAATGTATCCTCCAAATTAGGATTTTGCTCATCCATCCACTTTGCAAGCTCGAAAAAGAAATATTGATCTCGCTTCCCCTCAACAACCAACAGAGCGGGTCGGGTGATACTTTTCATCAACGGACCTCAAGTTCCATGTTGATAGCGGTTTGCAGGGTGCGCTGGTCGTAGGTAACGTGCGTGATCTCGTTGTTATCCTGACGGTCTAGGCGATGCAACCTGAAATCATAGTCGTCTGTCTCGGAAAATACCTTGTGTGCCGCTTGGATTGCCTCATAGCTATGTGTGGTAGCGAACACCTGGACGTTGAATTGTTCCGCTGCCGCATTTATGGCCCGCCACACATCGGGTAAAATGGAATGATGCAAGCCGTTCTCAATTTCATCAATTAGCAGAACACCGTTTTGAACAGAACTCATCGCAATGATTAAATTTGCTAGTCTTGAAAATCCTTCTCCCATGAAGCTAAGTGGTAGTGGTTTTTCTAAACCGATATCACCATATATTTCAGGTGGATTGCCCCTATATATGAGCCGAACATTTTGCAAACGTGGCTCAATTATTCTTAAAGCTTCGACTAATAAACTTAAATTGCCTGCTAAGTCTAAGTCACTGTATTTTTCTGCAACAAAATCCTGCGATACCCTTTCGCGCGATGCCAAAAATAAGGTTGGCAATACCCCTTGACTTCGTACACGACTGGAGACGATGAACCCGTCGTACTGTGCAAAGTAAACAGCCTCATCTGTTCTGTTCTCTATTGATGGGCGTCGTTTGATGGAAATCATGTGGATGTTATTCAAAATAACATCTTCTTGAACCCCATAAGTTCTATCGAATCTCCTAAGTTCACGTTCTATTTCTACCGGAACATCATCAATGTCGCTTGGAAACAGATTGATTTCTAAAGTGGTTTCACTAAAGCCGGATAAACTTAACTGCCCCGTCCTTGGTTCAAATGGAATAGACCCTATTAATTTGATCGCTCTATTTGTACGAAAATTGTTAAATAGTGTGTCCCATTCAGATAATGCGCGATCTCTTGTACGACGTGGTGCATCTGTTTTGCGGATGCGGAGAAATACGTCAGGGAGATAGTATCCGGCGTGGAGCAGTAGAGCCTCCAGCACGCTCGTTTTCCCCGTGTTGTTCTTCCCCGCAATGAGATTCACACGCGCCAGATCATCGAACGCTAAATCTCGGAAGCTCTTGAAATTCTGAATGCGAAAACGGGTGTACATGGGGTAGCCTTACGTCAGATCAACCAGGATGGGGCGGCGCAACCACGCCGCCCCGTCTGCTTATTCTACCGCACCTACCCGACCGGGTGCGCGGTCTTGCTGGTGGCCTTCGCCAATGCCTGATCGAGATCGTAGAGGATGTCGTCCACGTCCTCAATGCCGACACTCAACCGGATGTAGTCCGGCAGCACACCGCTCGCGATCTGCTCCTCCTCGGAAAGTTGCTGGTGCGTCGTAGACGCCGGGTGAATCGCCAGGGTACGGGTGTCACCGACATTGGCGAGGTGGCTGACCAGTTCCAGCGCGTTAATGAACGTTGCGCCAGCCTCATGGCCGCCCTTCACGCCGAAGCCGATCACAGCACCGCTGCCCTTCGGCATCAGTTCCTTGGCGCGGTCATAGGACTCGTGGCTGGGCAGGCCGGGGTAGTTCACCCACGCAACCGCGCTATGGTTCTCAAGCCACTGCGCGACAGCCAAAGCGTTGTCCACATGACGCTGCATACGAAGTGGTAGCGTCTCCAGGCCGATCAGATTCAAGAAGCTGTTGAACGGAGCCTGCGACGCGCCAAAGTCACGCAGGCCAATAATCCGCGCACGGGCGATAAAGGCCGCTTCGCCCATCAGGTCATGAATCACCGCGCCATGATAGGCCGGTTCTGGCTCAATTAGCGTGTCGTGACGCCCACTGGCCTTCCAGTCGAACTTGCCACCGTCCACAATCGCGCCACCAATACTCAGGCCGTGGCCGCCGATCCACTTCGTCGTCGAATAGGTGATAATATCCACACCATGCTCCAGCGGGCTGAAGATGTACGGCGCAAACGTGTTGTCGGTGATGACCGGAACCCCGTGAGCGTGGGCAACATCGCTGATCGCATGAAAGTTCGGGATGTGGAGCTTGGGGTTGCCGATTGTTTCCAGGTAGATGAACTTGGTTTTATCGTTGATGAGCGCGGCGTACTCGTCCGGGTCGTCGCTCTCGACAAAGTGAACCTTCACGCCCATACGGTCTAGCGTATACTTCAGCAGGGTGTAGCTGCCGCCGTAGAGCGCAGATGTTGCAATGGCCTCGTCGCCCGCGTTTGCCAACATCATGAACGAAATCAACTCGGCGGACTGGCCGGAGGCAGTTGCAATCGCCCCCACACCGCCCTCAAGCGCCGCCAACCGATCCTCAAATGCGCCATTGGTCGGGTTCATGATGCGTGTGTAGATCATCCCCGGCTCTTGTAGCGCGAACAGTGCCGCAGCGTGGTCCGTGTCGCGGAACTGGAATGAGGTTGTTTGGTAGATGGGGACAGCGCGTGCGCCCGTGGTCGGGTCCGGCTGGTAGCCAGCGTGCAACGCACGGGTGTTGTAGCCCTGTGGACGTTCCTTGCCGTTTTCGTTTGTCATTCTCAGAAGCTCCTTGTGACTCAGCTAAAATTGATCTTGCGCGGGTGATTATAGGAAAAGTTGGCTGAATTCGCAGGTATACCCGCTGGATATACCAATATTGGTATAGTTACGAACTCGCCCCTGGTATATTAGCCCACTGTCAGGGTGTCGGCATCGAACTGCGAACGGTCCTCGCGCAGTCGCCAGTTGTGAACGTGATCCACCTCCCCCCCTTGTACTGAGACGATGATGTACGCTAAGTTCGGGAAGGCGTGCGCCAGGTCATACTCGGAGGGCTGGGCGGGGTGGTCCGGGTGGCTGTGATAAAAGCCCACGATTTGTAGGCCGCGCTCGTCGGCCTCATCCTCGGCCTGCGCCCAAAACGTCGGCGCAAGCCCCATCCGATGAAACTGTTCCTCTGTAGGGAAGGTGTTCTCTGCCTCGGCAATGTCAATAACAGTGATTGTGTCCCCGTCTGTTCTGCCGATGAGCAGGCCGCCGCCCTCGTTGGGGTAAGCTCCACGTAGATGATTCACCATCTGTTCGTGTTTAGGGGAAGATATGGTCGTCGTCATGATGTGCCTCCGAAAACGTGTGTGATCCAACAAAAAAAGCCAATCGCAGGACGACTGGCTTTGATGGATTCTTACCCTGTGTGGCGAAACGCCCTACTGTGGTCCAGCAGTCCCGTGGTATGCAAAGTATCCGTATATGCATATATAGGGCCGACAGAGTTGGGGTTGAGGCGCAGTTTCATTTCTCATATTGCGAAGGGTAACACGAAACTGCTAGATATGCCAACTATCAACCAGAGCAATCGCTTCAATGGTGCATCACGTGGGGCGATGGCTTACAATGGAGGAAATTTTCAGCGAACGAGGCGAGCTTGCTATGAACGTGTTGATTATTGGCGGAACGCGCAACATGGGGCACTTTTTGGCGCTGGCGCTCTATGAGGCTGGACATGCCGTTACCGTCCTGAACCGGGGCATCACCCGCGACGATTTGCCAGCCGATATTCAGCGGCTTCAGGCCGACCGCACCATCCGCGTGCAGTTGGAGCAAGCACTGGCCGGACGGCGCTTCGACGCTGTGGTGGACTTTGTGCTGTACGGCGAGAGCGATGCCCAAGTCATTGTGGACTTACTTCACGGCAGGGTGGCCCATTACGTGTTCATCAGTACCGGGCAGGTGTATTTGATCCGTGACGGGGCAAAGCGCCCCTTTACTGAGGCGGAATACGACGGCCCTCTCATTGATGAGCCGCCGCTGAACACCTATGACCACGAGGAATGGTCCTACGGGATGCAAAAGCGCCGGGTGGAGGCGGTTTTGGAACAGGCATGTAGAGAACGTGACTTCCCTATCACCTCGCTACGATTGCCAATGGTCAACGGCGAACGAGACCCCTTCAACCGACTATACGGTTATATCCTAAGGCTAAAAGACGGCGGCCCGTTGCTCGTCCCAGAGACGCCGGACCATGTGCTACGGCACGTTTACAGCGGCGATGTCGTCCGGGCGGTGATGAAGATTTTAGAGAAGCAGACTGGGATCGGCGAGGCGTACAACATCTCACAGGATGAAACCCTATCGCTACACGACTTCTTGACGATGCTTGGTGGGCTGATGAGCATTGCGCCGCGCATCATCCGTGTGGAGCGTAGTTTGTTGGAGGCGAATGGCTTCCTGCCGGATTGCTCGCCATTCAGTGATTTGTGGATGAGTGAATTGGACAACCAACGGAGCAGGACGGACCTGAGCATGACCTACACACCGCTGAAAGACTATCTTAAGATGCTAGTGGACCACTACGAGGCGGACCCACCCCGCCAACCCACAAGTTACCGACGGCGGCACGCAGAGCGTATTTTTGCGGAGCATCACGCAACGGAATGAGGAGGGGAATACCTGGACAGGTCCCCCCCGTTACGTTATCGTTTGTTTCCTTAGGGTATTTCTGGTGTATTGTCGGTGGCAATCTCAAGGTCGCCAGATGGAAATGGAATCGGGTTGGGTAGTGCGTCCAAATCCGTCCCCAAAAGTTCGATCTCACCAATAACGATTTGCTGAATACCTAGCGAGAGCTTGTCGTAAATCACCCCGATTTGGTCTATAGGAATCCCTACATTCATGACAAGAACACCATGATCCGCCCGGTTGGTGTCCACAGCAACCACGAGTGTATAGCGGTCGGCTCCATTATAGACGGTGTAGTAGGCTGCCTGTTGGCTTCCCCAATCGAAGGCGCGTGGTGTGGTTAGCGCCGCGTTCCCCACGTAACCTGGATCGCGGACGATATAGCGCAGCAATGTCAACGCCACGTTATCGTCCGTTAAACTAGTGACATCAAAGCCCGTGACCTGGGGTTTGAAAATGTTAATCAGTATCCCATCTACCTCTTGCGAGTTGCTGATGGAGCGATTGTGTTCGGCCAACAGAATGCTATCGTCTGCGGCCAATGTGTCCCACCCTGCCTGGGTGACAATCAAGACCTGTTCCCCCGCGAGTTCTGCACTCACGACCTGTTGCTGTGGGGTCCCACCGATGATGGCGATGCCACGCGCTTCGGTCGGGGGGGGTACGGGTTGAAGTTGGCACGATACCAGTAGCAAGACAAGAGCAAGTAGCACTAAAAGTCGATGCATGCGCTTTTGCTTCTAACAGTAAAATTTGCCTTTTATGGATTGTAGCATCAATTTATTTTTTTCTGGATTGAGTTTAATCTCTCTATTATATTAAGTTCGGTTTACCTCGACTTTGTCCATTTGGTAGACGAAACAAGGTGGACAAGCTAAGCTGACCTCAATCACAACAAAAGAGGTGTGTATGCTGAACTTGCCCACAGAAATGAACTCGGCACATTTTTTGTAACTACTCAGGTATAGCAGGGATGAAGGGTGTACCAGCAAAAGCCAGGTAAG
>CAYWZS010000048.1:23842-29411 GCA_964462905.1 uncultured Anaerolineaceae bacterium | reverse complement strand
TGAGGTCAGCTTAGCTTGTCCACCTTGTTTCGTCTACCAAATGGACAAAGTCGAGTAGGAGAACACACAAACGATGACAGGGACTGAACAGACGACAGACAACGCACAGCTACAGGTCGGGGACATTGTGGAGCGGATTTACGTGGCGCTCACGCTGCTAGGCGGCGTGTTTGCTGTGTTGGTGGTGGTACGTGCCCTGCTGGGTGGCCGCCTAGCACAGACGACGAGCATTATGCCGGACGATAATCCCAAGGCGTAAACAACCTGTAAAAGCGCCCTGATTGATGAAACCAAACGGCGCACCCATCGTATAGATGAGTAGAACATCAAACACACAACAAGGAGTAATGACACAATGACCGAACAGCCGGAGAACAACGAGAAAAAGACGTGGGTGGAGGAAATTGAGGTTGCCGGGCGCGACGCCGTGGGCCGCGTGCAGGACCTCATCCAGGAGGGCAATGTCCGCCGCCTCATCATCATGACGGAGGAGGACCGGGTGCTGCTGGAGATTCCGCTGACGGTTGGCGTAGCCGTGGGCGTTGGGACAGTGATGCTGTCCGCGCCGCTGGCCGCTGTGGGCGCGGTGGCTGCCTTCCTCGCGAAGATCAAGATACGCATTGTGCGTGAGGAGAACGGGGGCAAAGGCGAGGAATAGCCTTTCCCCCCCATTACCGCCAAGAACCCCCGCCGGGAATGAGAGTCCGGCGGGGGTTTTGTCGTTAGCGAGAGCCGACTGGGTCTGGGTTGACCTCAGTGGGTTCGGGCGGCGGCGCGTCACCCTCCGGCGAGGTGGGCACTGTCACCAACGGCAACCCCCCGCACGGCCCGTTCAGGTCCACAACGCCGGATGACACCCAGCCATTCCCCACGATGCGAATCCACGCGCCGTCGGTGGCATCTGCAAAGCGGAACTCCCCGGCTGGGATAGAGGCAATCGCCGGGAAGCTGGTGCTAGGGCCATCCCGCACGATGACACCACCTGCTGATGGGGTGACCGTACAGCGGTCCGTGGGAATGTTGGCCCCTACTGTGTCCGCGCCAAGGTTGCCATCACCTTCGCCGCCTTCGCCGTTGTCAGTATCGCCCTCAGTGGTGACAGGTGCCTGTGTAGGGACGGGCGTGGCAACAGGTGGCGGATTGTTGGCATCACCTGTGTCCGCCGGCGGCGGAGCCGCTTCTTCGACTGGGGGCGCGTCTGCCTGGACGGTGTCCTGCGGTGCGGCGGGTGTGCCACTGCCGAAGGTCACTTCGACTGTGCCGGAGAGGGTCGAGAGGTTCTGAATCACAAGTGTGTACACCCCAGTTGCCGCCGGGACGGTGGTGTTCCCGGTGACGGAACCGCCATCATGAACAGAAACGAGTTGGCCTTCTGCGGTGTAGACCTCCGCCGCATACCGGAAACCTGCCGTGGGAGTGCTAAAGCCGATGTTGGTACCGATGGCGCTGTCAAAGGTGTAGACCTGGGCGGGAACCTCTACCGAGACATTGGCGTTGGTGATGATGTCTGGGCCGAGTGGCGTGGGCGCGGGCAGGTCGCGGCGCTCCAAACGGAGCAAGTACTGTCCTGCTGTGCCGCCTTCCGCCTCCACCAACAGCGTGAACGACGAGGTAGCAGGCAGGCGATACATCAGGCGGGCGTCACCGATGCCGGGTTGGAACGGGTCCTCGCTGTTGACGGCCAGGGTTTCGCTGCCAGCGTTCAGCAACGTCACACGCGGGTTCAGTGTGCCGGAGAGCGCGACCGTTTCCACGATCACCCAGTCGCCCTGGGAGCCATTGAAGGTGAAGAACCCACCCTGCACGTTTTGGTCTAGGGAGGCGATGGTGAAGGTGCCATACTCGATCTGCCCGGTTTGGGCGGTGACGGGTGCAGCAAGGGAAAGCGCAGACAGGAGGAGGGCTGCGCCGAGAGTCCAGAGTCGTCGTGCCATATTGGTTGCATCCTTTAGTTGATGTGCCATAACGCGATTTTAGCATAGGCCATCGCAGACGGGGAAAAACAGACGCGGGTCGTAAAAATTCTGTTAATGCGGGGGAAGTTATCCTTGACGCTGCCGGTGAGGACTGATATATTTCCATAGTAAACACGAGCCCGTAGCTCAGCGGATAGAGCGTCTGTCTACGGAACAGAAAGTCGGGAGTTCGAATCTCTCCGGGCTCGCCACCAAAACTCACCGACACGGTGAGTTTTTTGTTTTCTACGGAGGCGACATGAGCATGCCACAGAACCCGATCATCGACACGATTCGCCAGACACGACAGCAGGGGCGTATGGCACTGTGTGGGTACTTTCTCGCTGGGTATCCCTCGCCGGAACAGTTTTACCGGGTGGTGCGGGCCTGCCGTGCGCTGGATGTGATCGAATACGGCATTCCAGCAGATGACCCGGCGTTGGACGGCCCTGTGATTGCTAACGCTCACGAGGTGGTGACGCGGCAACGGGGGGTGCGGGCAGAGACGGCGCTGGTGCTCATTGGCGGGCTGGCGGCGGTGCCACAACCGCGTTTTGTGATGACCTACACGACTGTTGGGCGTGAAATGGGTGGGTTTTTGCGGATGTGCGTGACCAACGAGGTCCACGGTGTACTCGTGCCGGACATCAAGCCGGACGAGGGGAGTTTCGTGGCATCGGTCACACGGACGCTACAGATGGCCCCAATCACGTTGCTGGACGCTCGTGCTGATGACAGTGCTTTTCACTGGGCGGCAGAACACGGCGACATCGTCTACCTCAAGGCAAGCACGGGCGCAACCGGGTCACCGGCAAATTTGGACGGTGAACTCGGTGATGTGATCGCAGGGGCAATCGCTAGACTGCGTGACCTATCCCCGGATACTCCAGTCGCGGTAGGAATTGGCATTCGTGAGCCGGAACAGGTTGCAGCGTTGGCGGCGCTGGGGGCGGATATGGCAATCGTCGGGACGCGCATCATCGAATACTTGAAACAGGGCGATGATGCACTGGTGCGCTATGTTGAGCAGTTACGGGCAGCGACCCCCTGTTAATAGACCGTCGCCCAGAGCAAAACAAAACGGGCGTGTGCCGAATCTCCGCCACGCCCGCTGTTATCGCCCTTGAACCCGCTAAACGCCTTAGATGGGCTTCAGCACGCGGTCCTCACGCAGTTTCTTCATGAGTATCTGCATGTTCTCGTGTTCGGAGAGCGTTTCTTGCACCGCCTCGCGCCACGCCGGGACCTTGATGTCGCGGATGCCCGTCATTTGGTACTCGTACTGGATGAACGCTTTGACCGTTTCGGACGGGGTGGTGGTCGGCAGGAACACGAAGCCGACCTCGCTCTGTAAGTCCTCTGAGGCGACCTCTAACAGATCAACCAGCGCCTTCACCACGTCCGGCGTGGAGACACCGGCCTCGATATAGAACTCGTCGGCGCGGGTGATCAGGTTTTCGATCTGCCAACCCAGCACGGAAACCACATTGCCCTCGCCTGCTTCTGCAAGCAGGTAGCTTTTCTGGCCGAAGGACATCATCACGTCCATGCGGCTAATCTGCTTGCCGCTGTGCTTGCTGATGAAGTCCGCGATAGCCTGCGCGTTGCTGGGTGCGCCGCGCTTGGCCTCAATGTCGCCGGAACGCACGGTAGCGGCGGGGTCGCTAGCAGCGGGGGGGGCTGCCGGGGTCGCGCCTGCGGCGGGGTCGCTTGTCCTCTGCATCATCATAATCACGGCCTTCTTCACATCCTCCCAGGACGCCTGCACCTGTTTCCAGGTTTCCTCGACACTGCCATCGTTCTTGATGACGACATCGGCCTTGGCGATCTTCTCTGACTGGGGGTTCTGCGCCTTCATCCGGGTGTTGGCGTCGGCGTCGTTCATCTTGCCGTCTTTGGTCAAGCGTGCGAGTTGGGTGCTGGGCGAGGCATCCACTACCCAGATCGTATCCACCATTTTCCCCAGGTCACCATCAACCATCTTAATCGCCTCTACCACGACAACGCGTTGCCGCGCCCGCTTTACCAGTGTGTTGACGGCTTGCCGCACAATCGGGTGAACAATCGCCTCGAGTTCGGCTAGCGCGGTCGGGTTGGAGAACACTAGGTCGCCTAGCGCCTTACGATTGATCTGTTTGTCGCCGTCCAGGATAAACATGCCGAACTTCTCGACAATGGGTTTGTAGGCAGGTGCGCCACGCTGCATCGCCTGGTGGGTGAGATGGTCAGCGTCAATGGTGAACGCGCCCAGGTGTTGTAACATACGACGGACAACGCTCTTTCCCGTCGCAATGTTCCCCGTGAGACCGATAACATATTTGTTTTCCCAACGACCCACGGCTTTTCCTCCAGAATGACAGTTTTAGGTCTTGTTCACGGGTCGCATGGTAGGCTGCAACATGCGAACCTCTATGCTGAGTATTATAGACCTTCCCTGTCAATATGACAAAAGAAAGGGGCAGATTCGCGCATGAACCGGGTTAAATTGTTTGAAGAACGCCCCAGCGAGGCGGGGATAGCATACTTTTCATCAATGGTTTTTTGGTTTCCATGTTACACTGAAGTTATTATGGCTCATTGATGCCTGGGAGGTTTTGAACCATGCGTTTCTGGCAACGGCTCGTGCTTATTTCGACGGTCGCTCTGGTATCGGGCTTGCTCCGTACCACGCCGACAGCGGCCCAACCTGCTGCGACCTGGACTATTCAGTACTACGACAACCCCTTCCTCAACGGCGGGGCAGATGATGAACAGACGGTCAACTACATCAGCTTTGACTGGAACACCGGGACGCCATCAACCGCGGTGGACGACGATAACTTCTCGCTACGCGCCACGACCCGTGTTAACTTCACCAGTGCCGGGACCTACCGCTTCTTCGCGCGGGCCGACGACCGCGTGCGCGTCCAGGTAGACTTCCAGACGGTGATCGACACCTTTAGCAACGAGGCCATCGGCGACTTGGTATTTGCGGATTTTGTCGTGGGGACCGGGGTGCGCCAGATTCAGGTGGACTACTCCGAGCTAACGGACAGTGCGTTCTTGTTTGTAACGTGGACGCCGGCTGCCGGGAACCCGACCAACCCCAACTTCGGCCCGGTGCAGGGGCCAGTCGCGCCTGCCGACGATGACGACGATGCCGACGATGATGATGACGACTCGACGGAGAACGTTTCCATCAGTGGGTGGACTGCCCAGTATTACAATAACAACAACTTCAGCGGCGACCCCGCCGCGATTCTCTCTGTGAGCGACATTGACTTTGACTGGGGGACAGGCTCGCCCACTGCCAGCGTCAACACGAATGACTTCACGGCACGCTTTACCACCACCGTCTCGCTCAGTGACGGGACCTATCGGATTACGGCGCGTGCCGACGATGGGGTGCGCGTGTTGATCGACGGGAGCACGGTGCTCGATGCGTTTTCGGGCGAGGTCGGCAACACGGTGACAGCGGATGTCACGCTTAACGATGACGACGACAGCTATAACATCACCGTGGAATACCGTGAGGTGTCTGATGAGGCGTTCGTTGAGGTAGACTTCGAGCGGCGTGGCAGTGATGACGATGATGACGACAATGACGATGATGACGACAATGACGATGATGACGA
>CAYWZS010000048.1:0-23742 GCA_964462905.1 uncultured Anaerolineaceae bacterium | reverse complement strand
GTGATGACGATGATGACGACAATGACGATGATGACGACAATGACGATGATGACGATGATGACGATGATGACGATGATCTGTCATTCGGTGACCCCCGCGAGACGGGCGCTACAGGGACGGTCATCTCGGCAGAGCGCCTGAACGTTCGCCAGTCGCCCACCACCGCCAGTAGCATCATCATCAAGGTGGACCGGGGTTCGACCTACTCGATTATTGGGCGCAATGCGGATGCGTCCTGGTGGCAGATCAACATCAACGGGTCGCAGGGGTGGGTGTACTCCACGTTTATCGCCGCCTTTAACACAGGTGATGTGCCCATGACCGACTCCAGCACATCGAATCCAGGGTCCGGGACGGGGTTCTTTGCCCGGGCAGACACCAACGTGAACCTGCGAAGCATCCCCACCCGTGCTGGGGCCATCCTGGGGTCGTTCCCACTTGGGGCACAGGCGGAGATCATCGGGCGCAATATTGACGGTACCTGGCTGAAGATCATCTACAACGACCGGGTAGCGTGGGTCAGCAATGCCTTCGTCACGGCGGATGTCGCCACCAACCAACTACCCATTGTGAACTAGGCCGTGGTTTAGAATGTCCTAACAGCAGGGGCGGCCTGTCGGGTCGCCCGGCTCGTATTTCCCCTAAATCAGCCGCAGGCCGCCATTCGGTGTGAGCGCCGCTAAGCGGGGCGTGAGGCCGCTATAACGACCCGCCACCAGGTTGTTCGTCACTGCCCGCCGGATGGACTTCTCCTGGCCTACCAGCACCACCAGTTCCCGCGCCCGCGTGATGGCTGTGTACAGTAAGTTGCGCTGCAACATCACGTACTGCTGCGGCATCACTGGGATCACCACCACCGGGTACTCGCTCCCCTGGCTGCGGTGGATGCTGATGCAGTACGACAGCACCACGTCCTCTAATTCGCTGAACTTGTAGTCCACGAGGTCGCCGTCCATCCACACTTGTAACTCGTTTTCGTTCTTGTCCACCGAGCGGATTCTGCCGCTGTCCCCGTTGAACACATTCTTCTCGTAGTTGTTCTTCGTCTGCATCACGCGGTCCCCCACCCGGTAGATACGTTCGTTAAACTCCACCTGCGCCAGCCGCGTGTTACCGTTGAGCCGTGCCTGTAGCGCCGTGTTGAGCGCGTTCACCCCTACCGGTCCGCGATACATCGGCGCGAGCACCTGAATGTCCTCTAGCGGGTCGAACCCGAACTTGTTCGGCACGCGGTTCACCACCACGTCCACCACCATCTGCCCCGCGTCGTAGACATCCTCAATGCGGAAGAAGAAAAAGTCCTTGCTGTCGTTGGCGAGGTAGGGCATGTGCCCCTGGTTGATGTTGTGCGCGTTGGCGACGATGTGGCTTTTCTCGTCCTGCCGAAAGATGCGGTCTAGCCGCGTGACGTGCGCCACACCGCTGTTAATCATGTCTCGCAGGACATTCCCCGCGCCCACGCTCGGCAACTGGTCCACGTCCCCTACCAGCATCAAGTTCGCACGGACTGGCACCGCCTTCAGCACATTGTAGAACAGCACGAGGTCCAACATGGAACACTCGTCCAGCACCAGCATATCAATATCCAACGGGTTATCCTCATCGAAGTCGAAGCTATTGCCCTCCCCAGGCTGGAACCCCAACAGACGATGAATCGTGCTGGCGGGGCGGTCGGTCGCCTGTTGCAGCCGCTTCGCCGCCCGGCCTGTGGGGGCCGCCAGCGCGACTGTGCGCCCCAACCCCTCCACCGCCTCAATCACCATGCGGAGCGTCGTGGTTTTCCCCGTGCCCGGCCCACCCGTTAGCACGCTCACCTTGTTCGTCAGCGCCGCTTTGACTGCCCCCTGTTGCTGCTTGGAGAGTTGCACCTCGCTTTCGGCCTGAATCCCAGCCACATAAGCGTCCAGGTCTGCTGCCTGCGGACGCGCCAGCGTCAACGTCGGGCTGACCCCCACCAACTGCCGCAACAACCGCGTACAGCCGCGCTCCGAGTGGTAGTACACAGGGAGGTAGATCGCCTCCACCGTCTCATAATCAACGGTGAGGGTTTCACCTCGCACCTCCTCCTCACGGAGCCGTTGCTGTAATACGATGTCGATGAGTTCCGTGTGGTCCTCCAGCTTAAGCAGCTCCGCCGTCTTTTCTACCAAGACAGGGCGCGGCGCGTAGGTGTGGCCGTCACTCGCCAGCCGTGACAGCGCGTAGGACAACCCCGCCCCCACACGCTCGGCGCTGTCCAGCTTGAGGCCCATCTCCTGTGCAATCGTGTCCGCCTTGATGAAGCCCACGCCAAACAGGTCATCCGCCAGCTTGTACGGGTTCGTCTGCACGGTTTCAATCGTTTTACCGCCGTATTCCTCATAGATACGCCGTGCCAGCCGCGACGTGACCCCGAACCCCTGCAAGAAGATGATGGCGGCCCGTTCCTGGCGCGTTTCCGCCCAGGCCTTAATTAGCCGCTCGGCCAAGTTCGTCTTGAGGCCCGGCACCTCATGCACGCGCTCCGGTTGGCGCGTGAGCACGTCCAGCGTCTCCGTGCCGAAGTGGTCCACAATCTTCTCCGCTGTGCGCGGGCCGATGCCCTTGACAATTTCGGACAAGTAACGGGTGATCCCGCGTTCGCTCGTCGGTTGGATGGGGTGGACGTTGTGCGCCCGAAACTGCAAGCCGTATTTGGGGTCCTCGCGCCAGCTTCCCGTGAACTCTGCCGCCTCGCCGGGGCTGAGTTCCGGCAACACCCCCACAACCGCCGTGGTGCCATCACGCGAGACGGCATCACTGCGCGGCTTGTCTGCGATAATTTTCAACACGCTGTAGCCGTTTTCCGGGTTGAAGTAGGTGACGCGCTCAATCACGCCGCTGATCTGCTCGTTGGACTGTTCGTTCATGGGGAAAGTTGTGCCGTCTGTGGTCAAGGATCATACTATTCTACCCTGATTTGCGACTGTTGAGAGGGGTATTACAACGCGCAAACCATGTCACCATTTTGTGTAGGGCAGTAGGCGCAACACCCCTTAGCGCATATACTGGTGGCATATACGGGGAATCGATTATGAGGAGCCACACCTTGATGTCCAAACCATGTGTGATCTGGCTGGTGCTGCTGTCTGCGCTGGCGTTAACGCTGGCTGGCTGCCGGGGGAACCCCGCGCAGGGCGGCGGTGAAGCAGGCGGCGGCCCATCCTTCGCTGGCGACAACGCGATTCGCTGGCCGCGTGATGCCAGCCACACCATTTTTGAGATTCGTGTGGCGGGTGGCCCGTCCACCTTTCAACAGCGCAACGAGGTTCCCCTGTGTGCGGTCTACGGGGATAACCGGGTCGTCTGGTTAGACACCACCCAGCCCAACCGCACCATTGTTCTGTTCGATGTGGTGGAGGACATTGAAATCTACGACTTTGTAACGGACCTCACCGTTAATAAGCGCCTGTTCACCTATGAGGGAACGGCTGAGGACTTCTATGCGGAGGACCAGCGCCCGGTCTACGAGCGCATTCTGTTGGATGTCAACGACACACGCCATGTGACGGACGGTTTCGCAGATTGGCCGAGTGGCTATTTCCGCGACCTGCTGGAAACCTGCACGGGCATCAGCGAGACGCCCGCGTTGTTTGAGCCGAGCGGGGGCTGGTTGTCCGCCACAACCGCCAACTACGAGGCGGACGCCGCAACGATCACCTGGAACCCGGAGGGAGCCGGGATCGACCTCAACGCGTTGGCTGGGGACAACGATCGTATCTGGGTGGATACCCCCTCAACCGTCAACCGCTTATGGAACACCATGACCAACTCCCCGAATTATCGCCAGTTCCAGCAGGAGGAGGACTACTATCATGTGGTGTTCGAGGTGCCGAACGTTCACCCGTCGTCGCCGCCTGCCCCGGCTCCTGATGAGCTAGAACAGGCGCGGCTGTTGCCGTCTGACCGGAATGAGCCAGCAGCGACGGAATAGGCTACCGCTGGACGATATAGCCCTCGCCCTCGGTGGTCGTCAGGCCCACCACCACGACCGCCCCCCCAAACCCGTCCACCAGGTCATGCGCCCGCACCGTGACGGTTGTCACGTCATCAGGGATCACCAACCCGGACTGGCTACGGGTAAAGGGTTGCTCGTTCTCGTGGGGGTGCAACAACAGCCGCGTGAAGGGGTCATCTGCATTCCGCTTAACGACGGTGCCGTCCGGCAGCACCACATCCCAGCCGTCGGCGTAGTCCTCCCAGCCGGTATCCGGGTGGCGCACCGTCACGGCAAAAGTCCACGTCCCCCCGTCAGACAGGGTCGCCGTCACAAACGTCACATCGGCGTCAGCGGCGCTATCCTGTCTCATATCAGTCAAGCTCTGCGTCAGTTGGGCACATCCCGCCAGCACCACGACCAAGGCCAACAACGGTAAGTTGTGCATCGCACCTCCAAGCGTTGAGCGTTCCCAGTTCCCTATTGTACGCATTAGTCCGTAAACGTCTGCTGGACGCCCGTAATCCTGAGCAGGTCTTTCAGCGCGTAGCGGGCCGCCTCCTGCGTGTAAACCACCCGCGAGAACACGTTAATCCGTACCAGGCTGGCAATTTCTTTGCGGAGGGCGTTGCCCTCATCCATATATTGATCTAACAGGCTCGCAAGTTCCGCCGGTAGTGGCTCCTGCGGCGCAGTGAACAGCGGGTAACCCTTGTCATCACGCACCTCCTGGCCGCCTGTGAAGTTCACAATCGTGCGTTGGCCGCTGGCCGCCTGCACAATAGCTCGGAACAGGTCCGCCGCGTGCATTCGGCTTGGGGTGATGACGATGTCCCCCGCGAACGTCTCGTCGCCGAATGTCACTGTGAGGGCGGTCAGGTCCTCGGCGAACTTCATGAAGTACTTCCGCATACGGTTCCCGCCCTTGACGAACTCGTGGTAGTGAGTCATCCGGGCGGTGTTGTTGTCGTTGAGGCCATACGGCACAAACAGCGGATACCCGTCCGTCGAGTGCGCGGGGATCACGTCACGGGCCTGGTTCCCGTCGGAGAAGAAGATGATTGTCGGTTGGTCGTAGCGAAACTCGTCCATCGCAATCTCTAACGCGGTCGCCCCGCCAAAGGTACGCGGCGACACCTCGAACAGGTTCACCTTGGCCCGTTGGCGTGCCGCAATCTCCAACGGCTGATGCACCTCATAATTGTAGATGGTCCCGTGCGTGTCCGGGTGAATCTGCGGGTCGTAGAATAAAATCCCGTTTTGCGTTAGCCAGTCGTTGATGTCGTCGCGTTCCCCGTTACGGAGCAGGTTGCCGTGGGTATCCCGAATGTTGCAGGCCCCCCCAGAGAACACGGCAACTTTTTCAATGTCGGACATCTCGCGCACGAGATTCCAACGGCTCACGTTGTTATCGGCCAAAGTCACACATCCCTAAAAATGCAGTCCCAAAAAGATAGTCCCCATGTTAGCCTGATTGCGATATTTTAGCGAATTGACAGGAGTGGCACGCATCATGGATGAGGCTATCAAGGCATACGAATACCTGTGGACCACCGAGAAAAACCAGTGGGTGCTACTCACCGACGAGGAAAGCCAGCGCAAGAAGGACTATGTGATCTACCACATCAAATCCTGGCGCATCCTGCACATCCCAGACGTAGCCACCCACAAGGCTGTGGTGGAGCAGATGATCGCAGCGGGCACGCACCAGGTCACAGACGAGGACGTGTTCGGCAAGAAGTAGCGGCCTACGCGCCGGGAAAGGCCCCACGCACATCGAGGTTCAGTGTTATATCCTCTACGCGCCACACTGCCCAGGGACGTTCGTCGTCCCACTGTGTTTCCGCGATGATGGGAACTTGCACCCCGGCCAAGGCCGCCCAGGTGACAGCCCGGTTTGTCCAGCGGTGGCGGGCTGGGTCGCCGAGGTTCCGATACCGTTGCGCTACCATTTCCGTGAGAAGGCCCGTTTGTGGGTCAAAGTAGAGGGTAAACCGTTCATCTGGCGCGGCGTCTTCTAGGATCAACCGGGCGCTGTTGTCGTTTAGCGGCTCCCAATGGACGCGCTCATCCGTGAACCACAATGCCGGGAACCAGATCGCCTCCGCCCACAACGCCTGATACGCCGCCGCGTTGATCTCTGGCGCATCGTGAATCGTTTCGCCTGGGAGGTTCATGGTGGCGACGCCGTTCTGGTAGCTTTCATTTACGGTTAGCACGGGAAAGCTGAACCACGTCACCTGAATATGGTGAGCGTAGGCGTTCCCCGCGTCGTGATAGAATTTAAAGCGTGCCGGGAGCGCCAGCCCGTTGAGGACCAGTGTCCCGCGCCCGGTAATCTGGGCGCTGTCCGTCATGGGGATGCGATCCCCGAAAACGGCCTGCGCGTAGCGGGCGACCGGGGAAGGTAGGGCAGTGGGGACCGGGACGGTTTCCGGGGGCGTTCCGGCGGCAGGTGGGTCAAAGGGCCGTGCCGGGACGCGCGTCCCAACCCAAACGATACCGACTAACCCAGCCAGCCCGCCAATAATCCACAAAAGCACGCGCATACCACGCACGATGTTTGTCCTTTACTCCAATTTTTGACGACTTTAGTTCCCATCGTAGAACCGTCTTGCTGTTACTCGTAGTGACAAATGTGACGTTTTCGTCATATGGTGGGCGGCGTGTCCCTGTTACAATCCTGCGCCTAACGATTGACCAGGGAACAACGGCCTATGTGTGGCATCTTCGGACACTATCAAATTGACGGCAGCAGCAATCATGACCTCGTGCGGCAGATGGCCGTTCGTCTCGCCCATCGGGGACCAGACGGTGACGGCACCTACCAGAGTTCGGACGGCGTGCTGGCCTTCGGTGCTGGGCGGCTGGCGATCATTGACCTGGACGCGCCCGCTGGCCCCCTGTTCAACGAGGACAAATCCGTCAGTGTGGCCTTCAACGGAGAAATCTACAACTACCGCGACCTGCGCCGCGAACTCGAAACGGCGGGGCATGTTTTCGCCACCGGGACCGATACCGAGGTCGGCGTCCACGGCTACGAGCAGTGGGGCGTGGGCGTGCTGGAGCGCCTGCACGGGATGTTCGCTCTCGCCATCTGGGATGAGCGTGAGCGCCGCCTGACGCTGGCCCGCGACCGCACGGGCGAAAAACCGCTCTACTACACGGAAATCGACGGCGGCCTGTTGTTCGCCAGTGAGATTAAGGCGCTGCTGTTGCACCCCAACCTGCGTCCCGCCGTCAATCCTGATGCAATTCCGCACTTTCTGGCAGTGGGCTACACGCCGCCCCCGCTGACGATGTTCGCGGGGGTGAGCAAGCTGGCCCCCGGCGAAATGCTGACGTTCGACGCGGACGGCGCAACGACCCGCCGCTATCACACCTTCACGATGGACACGCGCCGCACCCCCATGCCCTACAACGATGCTGTGGCCGCCGTGCGCGAGGCGCTGACAGAGGCCGTCGAAATGCGCCTGATGGCCGATGTTCCTGTCGGCGCGTTTCTCAGCGGTGGCCTGGACTCGACCGCCGTTGTCGCACTCATGGCACAGGCGATGGGCCGCCCGGTGGAGACATTCACGGTCGGCTTTGACTTCTCGGACGATCCCAGCAACGACCACAAGTTCAACGTGGACCAGCGCCACGGCGCAGACGCGGCCCAGATTCTCGGCACCCACCACCACGAAATTACCGTCAACATGGGCACGTCCCTGGCAAACGTGTTTCCATATCTGGTCGCCGCGCTGGATGAACCCGTCGCCCAACACGCGATTGTGCAGACGGCCTACGTTGCGGCGTTGGCCCGCACCCACGATATCCCCGTGCTGCTCAGTGGTGACGCCGCCGACGAACTATTCCTCGGCTACAGGCACTACCCGGCGGACCAACAGCTTACCCGTTATTTGGCGGTGCCGCGTTTGCTGCGTCACGGCCTGCTAGACCGCGTGTTCGCCGCCCAGCCGTGGTCGGACGCGCTGCAAGCCCTCGCGCACAAGTCGGCCCACGACGAGGCCGCCGTGCGCCGCTATCTGGCGTGGATGCGCGTGACAGGCGTGGATGATGCCGCCGTCCTCACGAATGGCCGCCTCACCTACCTAGACGCATTCGCCACCGTCGAAAAGTCCCTATTACCGCTGCTGGATGCACCGCAGACCCCCCACTTTGCCGAGCGCATCGCCTATACCAGCCTGCGCCGCTGGGTCGCGGAGGACAGCAATATGCGCGTGGATAAGATGACCATGCTGGCTTCGGTGGAGGCCCGCGCCCCCTTCCAGGACCCGGCGCTGGTGGACCTCGCCTTCTCGCTGCCGCTGGACTACAAGCTGCGCGGTGGCGTTCGCAAGCAGATTCTCAAAGATGCCGTGCGCGGCCTCGTCCCGAATGCCGTGATTGAGCGCCGCAAGCGTGGGTTCGCCCCGCCTAGCTCGGATTGGATGCGTGGGGCGCTCCGTCCATTGGTAGAAAAATATCTGTCGTGGGATTACGTGGCGGCTGTTGGCATTTTCTCGCCGGATGAGGTCGCCCGGCGTGTGGGGGCGCACCACACCCGCCAGGCGTATCACCTGTGGACAGTGTACCCACTACTGGTGTTCCACCTGTGGCACGCGCTCTACATCGACGGCTCGCTGACGCTTGACGGTCCGATGACGGCAGAGCGGCTGGTTAGCGGCTCGGCGGTGACATTATGACCGTCCAAACGCGCAAACTCAGCACGCTTACCCTGCCCTGGCCGACCGACTGGACCGCCGAGTTCGGCACGGTCGGCAAAAACCGCCCGCTTATCGTCGAAATCGGCTTCGGCTACGGGCAGATGCTCTTTCACCTTGCGGAACAGTTCCCCGACGCCAATATCATCGGCGTAGAGGTCGGCGTGCGTCCGCTAGAGGCTGTCGAGCGTCGTCTGATACGTGAGAAGGTCGAGAACGTGCGCGTGCTGTACGGCCACGCGGAAACGCTGCTGTGTCACATGGTCCAACCTGCGTCTGTGAGTCAGATTCACGTCAACTTCCCGGACCCGTGGTTCAAGCCCGGCCATGCCCACAAGCGCGTGATGAAGCGCCTCACGGTAGATGCCGTGGCGAGTCGCTTGGTCCCCGGTGGTATGTTCTATCTGGCAACCGACATCGACGCCTACGCCGAGATGTCCCACGAGTTGCTGGCCGCCACACCCGCGCTCCGCAACCAGTTTGATACGCCGTGGGCCGCCAGCATCGCCAACCGCGTCACCACCAAGTACGAGGCGAAGGCGCTGCGTGAGGGCCGCACCAACAAGTACTTCGCCTACCAACGCACGGGCGCCCCCGGCCCTGCTGTCCCGTTAATCCGAGAGGCCCCTATGCCCAATATCGTCTTTAAGACCGCAACCCCGTTGGCCCCGCTGGCGGATGGCTTCACCAAAGTGTCCGAGAGCTTCCACGACGAGGACATCCACATCAGCATTATCAACGTCTACCGCAGCGACTACGCGCTGCTGTTCGAGGTCTACGTGAAGGAACCGACGCTAGACCAGCACGTCGGCTTTCTCGTCGTGCCGCGTGATGACGGCTCCGGCGAACACACGCTAAAACTCGCGTCGTTCGGGCATCCACGCCCCACGTTAGGGATGCACCGCGCTGCTGCCGTGATTGACTGTGTCATCCAGCGCCACGCCGAGGACTATACAAGCGTTCACCGCAAAATCCGCGAGTGACCATTTTAATACCGCCATTACAGAAACGGACGGAGCAAAAACACACATGAAAGCTGCTTTACGTGTACTAAGCATCATCGGTATTATCCTACTGCTATTGATCGCCGGTGTAGCGGGCTACGCGGTCTACGACATCAACGCTGGCCTCAGCGCCACCGACCTCACCAACATCACGATTGAGGCGGACGACACCACGCTCTATGCCTACCTTGCCCAGCCGGAGGGCGAAGGGCCATTCCCCGGTGTGCTGATGATCCACGAGTGGTGGGGCATCCGTGAGGACATTGTGAAGAAGGCGGACAAACTGGCCGCAGAGGGCTATGTCGTGCTGGCGGTGGATGCCTACCGGGGCCGGGTGGCAACGGGGATTCCCGGCGCACTCTACAACACAATCACCTATCCCCAGGTGCAGATCAACGCGGACATGGCCGCCTTCTACGCGCATCTGGCGAGCCTGGACAACGTGGACGCAGCGCGTGTTGGCGTGATGGGCTACTGCTTCGGGGGACGCCAGACGATGATTTTCGCGACACAACAGCCGGGCGCGGTCCAGGTGGCGCTGACCTACTACGGCGGCGGCCAGCCCAATACCGTTGAGGAATTGCAACCGCTGGCCGAGGGGAATATAACCGTGCTGGGCGTCTTTGGGGCGGAGGACGGCATGATTCCGCTGGCCGAGGTGGATACGCTAGAGGCGTCCCTGGCTGAACTCGGCATCACCCACGAGATTACGGTTTATGATGGCGTGGGTCACGCTTTTGTCACTGAGCTGGCGGGCGACAGTGCCTCCGCGCAGGCCTGGGCGCAGGGCGTGGACTTCCTCAACACGCATCTCGCTACGACCGCTGAATCATCTGCGGGATAGCCATGACCGACCGTTCGCCGCTATAATGTACACAAATGTGCGAGGGTGGCAGACGGTGCTTTCAAAGCGGAATTTGTTTACGCTGGGCGGGTTGGCGATTGTGTGGTTCAACACGGTCGTGACGATGGCGGTATTTAGCGACGTGTTCGGCAATGGGGCAATCTTCGCGAACCTGTTGCCCATCGCAGCAGGGATTGCCGCCACGGCGCTTGTCATTGGCGAACGCTTTAAGCTGGTCCCCCGCGACGACGAGGACGAGCGCAAGGTTGGTGACGCGCACGAGTTGGAGGCGCGGATTCGCTGGATTGTCACGCAGATGCAGCGCGAGGAGCGCCCACCCCGCCGCACCGGGACCACGGCGGCAGTCCCCGCGACGGAGGACGAGGCCGCTAGCAAGCGCCTCGCAGACACCCCGCCTGAAACGGTTGAGATGCCCGAAAAACCCAAACGCGGGGCAAATTAGCTGATAGGTGGGGGCGTTCCCGCGTCGATCTGCTGACGAGGCGCGGGGGTGCCGCGTGTGGGGACAGGTGTTGCGGTGGGGGTAATCGTCGGCACGAGCGGAATCGTTGGGGCAGGCGTTCCCGTGACGGTGGCGTTGGCGGTCGGCGTGGGGGTGATGGGTGGCGGTTGCACGCTGTAGCCCACAGGCGGCAACATCAACCCCAGCAACAGCAGCACAAGCCCTACCGGGCGCAACCGCCGCCGCGCTGCCCCCGCTGGAATCGGAATTGCGACCATCGCGTCGTCCGGCACGAACGACATCACCAGCAGCACCCCGCCAACGACCGCAATCCCCGCCGCGCCCAGCCACCACAGTCCCATCACGACGCGTTTTCCTGCTGGTCATCATCCCGCGTGGGCCGCCGCCGCCGCACGGCCAACACCGCCTGGACGAGGCTAATCAGTACAACCAGCAGGACCGCTGCCAACAGCCCCCCAAGCGGAACGCCCGCAGCCGGAGGCGGTATGTCTGTGGGGGCGGGTGTCGGGGCTTGCGCGGCGAGCGCCCACCAGAACAGAATCATGATTTATCCTCAGTTGTCGATTGGTCTCGGCTAGCGCGGTGGCGCACGGAGACAGGTGTCTTTAACTTGATAGTCTCCGCGTCGTCTCCTGGCACATAGCGGCCCCGCTGGACCACAACCCCAACACCAACGCCCACCAGAAAAATCACGAAGAACCCCGCAAAGATGAACCACCGGGGATCAATGCCCACGCTGGCAGATGGTGTGTCCGCTTCGGGAAGCACCAGTGTCTCAGCAACGGATGACGGTTCTGGGGTTTGTGCCGTTACCGCGTAGCCCATCGCCAACATCCCAGCCACCCATATCACAACCCAGATTTGCCTAACGCCCACCATCGCCCTTTACCCTCGTTACCTCGGCCTCGTTAGGCACAGTCTAGCACAGACAGGCCCCAACCGTCGTGATTGGAACTTGCCCAACGGCCTGCCTAGGGGACTTCCCAGCCGCCCGCAACAGGCATCACATGCCCGGTGACGAATGATGCTTCGTCGGACAACAACCACAGAATCGCGCTGCTGACCTCCGGCGGCTCACCAATTCGACCGATTGGGTGGAAGCTCGCCATTGCTGCTTCGGCCTCTGCCGTCCCGCCAGAGAACCGCTCGTCCATCGGGGTGCGGATGGACCCCGGCGCAACCATGTTCACGCGGATGCCCTCGGCAGCGTATTCAAGCGCCGTGGTCTTGCTCAGGCCGATCATGGCCGCCTTGCTGGCGGTGTAGGCAGGTAAGCCGGGGAAGGCGATCACCCTGATCACCGATGACACATTGACAATCGAGCCGCCGCCCGCCTTTAACAGCTCCGGGATAATCGTTTTCATTAGGTACCACCAGCCGTAGAGGTTACTGTTCACAACCGCGATTCTGCTCCTTCGTAGATGTATCTCAACAGATTTCGCAATTTTAACGGACACAAGCAACGTGTGCGAATGGGGCAACAAACGATCTACCTCAGATAGTCACTGTTTCGCCTGCATCAACGGACCCAGGCGAAACAGGCTGTGGGATGGGCGTACTTGTCGCGAAGGGGATACGTGTGGGGGTATTCGGGTTCGGTGTGAACGTCGGCCAGGGCGTCGGCGTGACGTAATACCGCTGGGTGTAGGTCAACGTGATTGATGTCATCCCAAGCCACAGCACCAGAAGGACCACGCCATACACGAGCCACAGCCGCCGCCGAAACGGTGTAATCGGTCGATTTTTGTACTTCATGGGACACACTTCCCCCAAATCATTCGACGGGTATTTTTCGAGTGTATGCCCAACAGGGCCAATTGCCAAGCTATCCCACCCGACGCTGTTCATGACCACCGCGCAACAGATGTATTCAAAAAGGCCAACATCGGCAAAACCTCCAACAACAATCGAGGGTATACGGCCTGTGTCAGTGTCGGCGCATAGCGGGTTCCAGCCGACATTTATGACGGCGGCTCCCGGTAGAAGATCGGGTCGTAGCGCCGATTTCCGTAGAACGGCCCTAGCAGGTCCAGCTCACGCAGCGTCGGCCCGAAGATGATCCGTGGTAGGTCAAACGAGTCGTTTGGCAGAATCGGCAGTGGACAGGTCGCATTTTCTGAGGCTTCGAGTTCGATCGCCAGCCGCTCCACCCAGCCGAAGCCACTACGGAACTGCACCCGCACCCAACCGCCAGCCTCAACAACCCCCATCACCTGTACCTCTGCGCCGTCTGGGAACTGGCCCAGTAGCACGTTATTGGTACTTGGTCCCGTCCGGGCGTTGAGGCCTTGCCCGTCCGTCGTGACAATCGTCCCCGCGCAGCCGTCCGCTATGCCGATAACGCTGGCCGGGGAGGGGTGCGGTTGGGGGGCGTCCCCCTGGAAGCGACGTTGGCTGTCATCATAGACCACGGTTCCGCTCGAAACTGGGCGATCCTCGGCTACAGTATAAGCGCCTCGCCCCGCCACAAACACACGGCTCGTTTCGTTGTGAGCCGCGATAAAGTGCAAAGGCCGGCTCTCGGTGTCTGCGGTGACAGCGGGGAAACCTGGATACTGAAGCGTGTAGGCCGTGACGGTCGTCAGGCGCACCACCACCTCACCACGTTCCAGGCGGGTGTTGATGAGTGGGCCATTCACGCCAGGACCAGCATAGCGCGTGAGGGTAAACGCCGTGTTGGGCAGTATCAACATCTCGCCCTCGGCGTTCGGCAGCGTGATAAGCGCCCGCCCTGTGCCGTCGGTGCGGTAGCTGTCGCCGTCACCCGTTGGCATCACCGCCCCCGGTGTCAGGGGGAGCCAAGCCGCTGTCTCGCCGCGTCGCAGTTCGACACCGCCGTAAACAACTTCTAACACGGCAGGTAGGGGATCGGCAACATTGCGTAGTTCTGGTGTGGGGTCCTGCGCCCCCGTCGGGAAAACGAACCCAATCAGCACCACGGTCAACAGTAGGGACGTGCAACGGCGCACCCACGACCCGACGAACAACCCCCACGACGCAACCACAGCCAACCCCTGATTACTCATCACGCCTCACTTTCGACTGGTTTACTCTGCAATGGCAACTCCACAAAAAACGTACTCCCCACGTCTAACTTGCTCTCCACCCAGATGCGCCCCCCGTGCGCTTCGATCACGGACTTTACCAAACTCAGCCCCAACCCCGTCCCCGGAATGTCCTGTGTGGCTACCGTCCGCACCCGGTAGAACTCCGTGAACAGCTTGGCTTGTGCCTCCTCCGGCATCCCATAGCCGGTATCGGCCACCTCAATGCGGACCTTCCCGTCCTGTTGCGCCAGCCGTAGTGTGATCTCGCCGCCCTGCGGCGTGTACTTGACCGCATTGCCGATCAAATTGCTGACCGCCTGCACCATCTGATTATAGTCGCCCTGGAACATGGGTAAGTCGTCCGCGAGGTGCTGGTGGAGTGTCTGTTCCTTTTCCTCGGCCTGGTCCGTATACCGCTGCACCACATCCAGCACCAGATGGCGCAGGTTCAGCGGCTCGTGCAGCGCCTTGCCAGAGCGCACATGCTCTAGGTCCAAAATTTCTGTGATGAGCTTCAACATCTCCTGGGCGGACTGCCTAATGCGCCCAGTGTAGAGCATGTAGTCGTCACTGTGGCCCTCCTCCTCGGCGGTTTCCGCCAACAGCTCGGCGTAGCCAATCACGCGGCCCAGCGGGTTTTTGAGGTCATGCGACGCCATGCGAATCATCTGTGTTTTCACACGGCTGAGTTCAGCGAGATCTGTGATGTCGCTTAGGGTCAACACCCAGCGCCCGTCTGTTGCAATGACCGCTGTGTCCAGTTGGAGCGTCTGCTTGCCCAGCTTGATTTTGTGGCGGAACGGTTCCCCGGCCAGCAACCCCTCCCCAACGGCTTCCCAGGCCGCTGCATCGGTGGACGACGCCTCCAGCACCGAGTTCAACCGCTGCCCGACCATCTCGCCGACCGACAGCCCCAACCACGCGGCGACGGCCCCATTCGTCCGCAACACGTTCAGCCGTGTGTCCAACACCAGAATCCCGGCTGGCGACGCCTCTAAAATGCTGTTTAACAGTTGGTTCTGGCGGCGCGTCTGTTCATAGAGCAGCGCGTTCTCGATGTTGGGGGCCACCCGTCCCGCGAACCGCATCAACCGCCGCATGGCCGCCTGTGGCCGCACGACATCCACCGCCAACAGCACCGCCAACACGCGCCCGCTGTAGATCACCGGGACCGCCAACGTCGCGTTCGTCTTTTGCGGCGTGCGTGTCTCTGCCGCTGTCCCCACCAGCCCGCGCACCGCCTCAACCGAGACACCCTCCGGCTGTGCCAGCGGGGAAACGGTCTGGTCTACGGCGACCGTCCACATGCCCCCACGTCCGCTACCCGCCACGCTGGACACATCCGCCGCGACCAGGGGCGCAATCCGCGCTATATCGAGACGCTGTTCAGACACCCGCACGAGGCTACTCAGCAATGTCTCCGCCCGTTGGCGGTCGCGCACATCCAGGGATGCCCGGACGCCCACATTGCCCACCGCCGCGATGAGGATCGCCAGCGGGGGGTGCAGCGCGTTTACGGCCAAGTTCGCGGCGGAGAAGCTCACCGAGGCGTAGGCTGCCCACCCGACAAACGTCAGCGCCCCGGCTATCAGCATCCCATACCAGCGCAACGGGCCGCCCAGCGTCCCGGCAATCAACGCAACCAGCACCAACGTCATCACCTGTCCAAGTGACGACTGTGCCTGTAGCGGCTGGTTGCGAATCAACGTCTCTATCGTGTGCGCGTGAATCTCCACCCCCGGCATGAGTACGCCTCCGGTGCTCATCGGCGTCGGATAACGGTCCACCGCGCCCGTCAGGTCCATCAGCCCCACCAGTACGAGCTTGTCTGTGAAGGTCTCCGGCGGCGTGTCTGCGACCTCGGCAAACGACACCACCGGGAACACCTCACCCGGCTCGCCATAGTAGTTCAGGAGCCACAGCCCATCGTCATCTAGCGGTAACACGCGCTCCGGCGGCAGCGTGAGCGTGTCCTCACCGGCCTGCATCACCTGAGGGGCCAATGTCGCGCTCACCCGTGACCGTGCCAGATACGCCGCCACCGGGAAGGACAGGCGCGGTGTATCGTCCCCGGCACGTTGGACCCGGCTCGACGCCCGCCGGAGCGTGCCGTCGGCGTCGGGGATGGCGTTCACGTAGGCGAGGTGCGTGGCCGCCGCGCCCAGCACGGCGACGGGGCCAAGCGCCCCCTGAAACTGCAACAGGGGGTCGTCGCTGGGGACGCGTTGCGACCCGCTCACGGCCAGCACGGTGCTGGTCCCGGCGACAGTTGCCCGTTCCAAGGCGGCGGCAAAGGCATCATCCCCCGGACGCGCCTCCGCGAAAATCACATCAAACGCCACCACCCGCGCCCCGGCGTCCGTCAGCGTGTCCAGCACGTCGGCGTAGCGGGTGCGCTCCCAGCTCAGAAGCGGGCCATACTTTGCCAGCGTTGTGTCGTCAATGCCGACCAACACCACGTCACCGGATGTCGGTGTGGTGGCGTATAGCCGATCCCCAAGCGCCAGGCGTGTTCCTACGAACAGGTTGGCCCACCACAGCAACGCCACCACAGCCGCCGCCATGACCCCAACGCCCAACCCGATGCCGCCCCGCCGAATGATTTGAGGGAGTTTCCCTGTCATGCCCTGCGTCATCCCTTGCGATATTTGCGTAAGCATAATACCCCCGGCGGTTGTCGTAAAGCGCACAAAAAGCGTCGTAATATCGAACTCTAACGAACGTTTTGTGCCGCGTTTAGAGAAACCCCCGCCAACTGTGGTAAAGTAATCCTAAAAGCAAAATCATCAAAGAAGGGACCGTGCGTGAGCATCATTGACGACCCCAATGATCGTCCGGGCCGGGTGTGGACTGTGCAGGGGTATCTCCTGCGCCCGGTACGCCGCTTTACCCCACCCACGGATATTATCGAGATGGACGAGCGCATTGTCGTCCTGGTGGAGATTGCCGGGATGACCAGCGACAACTTTAAGATCGCGCTCCACAACCAAACCCTCACCATTAGCGGGGTTCGCCAGCGCCCACAGCTAGAGGCTACCGCCTACCACCGCGCCGAGATTGGCTTCGGGGAGTTTCGCGTGAGTATGCCGATGCCGTGGTCCGTCATGGAGGACAGCGTCACCGCAAACTACCGCCGCGGCTTCCTGCGTGTGGAGCTACCCCGACAGCAGTCCCAGCACATTCATATTGTGGATGTCCATACAAGCGAAGACTAGGATACCGATACCTATGGCAGAAGACGAAAAGATCATCAACCCAGACGTGCCAGACGCCAAGACCGACGATGACGACGACACCTCAGAGATTGACGCGCAGCTTGAGGAGATCATGCAGTTGGGCGTGCAGCTTGGCGGCGATGCAGAGGCGGACGACGACGACAGCCTGGACATCCCAGAGATCCCTGACGAATTGCCCATCTTGCCGTTGCGTGGGCTGGTTGTCTATCCGCAGACCGCAATCCCGCTGGTCGTGGGGCAGGCGCGTAGCGTTAAGCTCGTCGATGAAATTATGGCTGGGGACCGCATTGTTGGCCTTGTCGCCAGCAAAGACCCTGAGCTAGAGGAGCCGCCGCCAGACGAAATCCACCGCGTTGGCACGCTTGCTAGCATTCACCGCCTGTTTCGCTCACCAGACGGCACGATTCGCCTGTTGGTGCAGGGGCTACAGCGCATTGAGGTGGACGAATTCACAACCGAAGACCCCTTCCTCAGAGCGCGGGTTCATGCAATCCCCGAAACGGTTGATGAGAACGCGCTGGAGATTGAGGCGGCCACCCGCAATGTTACGGACTTGTTTTCGCGGCTGGCGGACCTCGTGCCGTCCATCCCCGGCGAACTGATTTCGTCTATGCTCAACACGGACGACCCATTGCACCTCGTCTACAGCATCGCCACCTACATCCGTATCGACCTAGCCGAGGCCCAGGCGCTACTGGAACTGGAGACACTTGGCGCGAAGCTGCGCCGCCTGATCCAAATCCTCTCGAAAGAGGTGGAAGTGCTGGAACTGGGCCGCAAAATCCAGAGCGACGCAAAGGCCGAGATGGAGAAGATGCAGCGCGACTACTTCCTGCGCGAACAAATGAAGGCCATCCAGCGCGAACTCGGTGAGGCCGACGACCAACAGGCCGAGATTGAGGAGTTCCGCACAAAGATCGCTGCGGCTGGGATGACTGAGGAGGCCGAGCGCGAGGCCAACCGCGAGCTAGACCGCCTCGCCAAGTTGCCCGTCCAGGCGGCGGAATACGGTGTTATTCGTACCTATCTCGACTGGATGGTGAACCTGCCGTGGAGCCAGATGACCGAGGACAACCTCGACATCAAAAACGCCCGTAACGTCCTCAACGAGGACCATCACGGCCTGGAGGACATCAAGGACCGTATTCTGGAGTATCTGGCTGTGCGTAAGCTCCGTGCCGAGCGTGCGGAGGAGTTCGAGGCACACGACGCCGAGCACGGCACCCGCGACTACATCCGCCGGGAGCGCGGCGGCGCGATCATCCTGTTTGTGGGGCCGCCCGGTGTCGGCAAGACCTCACTGGGGGCTAGTATCGCCCGGGCAATGGACCGCAAGTTCATTCGCTTGAGTTTGGGCGGGATTCGTGATGAAGCCGAGATTCGCGGTTTCCGCCGTACCTACATCGGCGCGATGCCGGGGCGCATCATCCAGACAATCCGTCGGGCGGAGACACGCAACCCGCTGATTATGCTGGATGAGGTCGATAAGCTCTCCCGCGACCTGCGCGGCGACCCATCCGCCGCGCTGTTGGAGGTGCTGGACCCAGAGCAGAACAGCGAGTTCCGCGACAACTACATGGACGTGCCGTTCGACCTGTCCGACGTGCTGTTTATCGCCACGGCTAACGAGCTAGAGCCGATCCCCGGCCCGTTGCGTGACCGCATGGAAATCATCCAACTGAGCGGCTACACCGAGCAGGAAAAGGCGGCGATTGCCCGTGGGTATCTCGTCCCGCGCCAGATTCGCGAGAACGGCCTGCGCGACGAAGAAATTAAGTTCACCGACGACGCAATTCTCAAGATCATCCGCGACTACTCCCGCGAGGCTGGTGTCCGCACGTTAGAGCGCGAGATTGGCCGCGTGGCTCGCAAGGTTGTCACGCAGATCGCCGCTGGAGATACAGATAAAATCACCATCGACGCCGACCAGGTCCGCGAGTTGTTAGGCAAGCCCAGCAGTGGCTACCGCTCCGAGATGGAGGAACGCACCAACGAGCCGGGGGTGGCAACGGGCCTCGCCTGGACGCCCGTCGGTGGCGAGGTGTTGTTTGTGGAGGCCACCGCCTTCCCCGGCAAGAACGGCTTTCGCTACACCGGGCAACTCGGCGACGTGATGAAGGAGAGCGCCCAGTTGGGCCTGAGCCTCGTCCGTGCCCGGCACGAGCAGCTTGGCGTGACGAGTGAGTGGTTCGACGAGCACGACATCCACCTGCACGTCCCTGCTGGGGCCGTCCCCAAGGATGGCCCCAGCGCAGGCATCACCATGACCACGGCGCTTGCCTCGCTCATTACGGGCAAGCCCGTCCGCAGCGACATCGCCATGACAGGCGAGATCACCCTCAGCGGCAAGGTACTCCCCGTCGGCGGCATCAAGGACAAGGTGCTGGCGGCACACCGCCTGGGCGTTAAGACGGTGATTCTCCCGGTGAAGAACGAACACGACCTAGAGGACTTACCGGAAGAGGTCCGTGAGGGGATGGAGTTCGTCCTCGCCGCCGATCTCGACCAGGTGTTTGCGACGGCCCTCGCCCAATAGCGGCGTTTCGCTAGAACGCCCCCAAATAGAAACGCAAACGGCCCGCTAGACAGTTCAGTGGGCCGTTTTTTGTTGCATGTGTATCACACAGGACGCCAAAACATCCGTGTGGGCCGCTGTCCACTTCAGTAGACACGTTTTAGCCGTAGCCGGGGGATAACGCTATCTTTTATCTGCAATAGCCTTATTACCTATTTGAACCTACGATTCTTCGTCCGCCTCTATCTCCTCCTCCGCCTTGGCCCGCCGCACCTCTTTCGCAATGTCGATGTACAGTTGCCCGTTCAGGTGGTCAATCTCATGCTGGAACACCCGCGCCAACCAGCCCTTCGGCTTGATGCGGATGTCCTTACCGTGGCGGTCTTGCCCCTTTATCGTGATACCCTCGTGACGGTCCACATCCCCAAAGTAACCGGGAATAGACAGACACGCCTCAATCCCCTCCACCAACTCCTTGCTGCTCTTGGCGATTTCCGGGTTGGCGATCACGTACAAGACACCCGCATCCTCGCCGTATTCCTCCACGCTCTCCTCGTCGTCCGGCAAGCGCACCACGATGACCCGCTGCGACACGCCAATCTGCGGTGCAGCCAGCCCCACGCCGGAGGCCGCCCCCAATGTCTCGATCATATCATCGACCAAGTCCTGAAACTTTGGCCCAAAGTCCGTCACCTTGATCGCCCGCTTCCGTAAAACGGCGCTGCGCTCCGGGTCGTTGATAAACACAATGTCGCGTACTGCCATGATCTGTCTTTCCTATATAGAATCAATTTATCGTCCTGAGACTATTCTAAACAAGCCCTGCCCCAAAACCAACGTGTGTTCACGTTTAGGAGGGGATGAAAGGCTTGTCATCACACGAAATCGCTTGTTGAGCCTGCTCCCGTTTTGTGGAATATTGGTCGTGGTATACCACCCAACACCGACCAACGACGTATAGACAGCGGACGGGCGATTTCCGTTTGACCTCGCCCACAGTCCTTTATCAGCAATCACGAGGCCCGTAACCCACCGATGACTCACACGCAATCTGCTGAAACCCAGTTTCAAGCCCCAAACGTCAACCCGTGGCTGGTGATCGCCTTTATTGCGATCCCGGTCTTTGTCGGCTCGCTAGACCTCACCGTTGTCTCCGCATTTTTGCCAGAACTTATCATCGAACTACAACTGCCGCTACAAACCAACCTGGACGACGCCTCGTGGGTGGTGAGCGCCTACCTGCTAGCCTACACCGTCAGCCTGACGTTCACCGGGCGGCTCTCGGACCTCATCGGGCGCAGGGCTGTTTATGTGGCGTGCCTGCTGATCTTCATCGTCGGCAGTGTGCTCGTCGCGACGGCCCAGGGTGCGCCCTCGGACTGGCTCTATCGGATGCTGCGGCGGGGGGGGCAAAGGCCAGACCCCGCCCCGATTGGCCTTGTTGTCGTGTTTGTCGGGGGGGTGGTGGAGGGGGTAGGGGCCCGGGGGCTCGCCCCCGTGGGGGTGGGGCTCGTCAGCGATATGTTCCCGCCAGAGCGCCGCGCCCAGCCACTCGGCCTCATCGGTGCGCTGGACACGCTCGGCTGGGTGTTGGGCCACCTCTACGGCGGCCTGTTCCTGCAAGTCCCCGTGCCGGTCAACTTCGCCCGGTCCATCGGCCAGACGGTGCAACCCGTCGCCGGGAACCCAGAACTCGCCACGCTTCCCTGGCAGGGCCTTTTCTGGATGAATGTCCCGCTGACCTTGCTCGCGCTGGGGATGGTCTTATGGGGGCTGCGAAATGTCCCTGTACAAAAGAGTGGTGGCCGCTTCGACTACCTGGGTACAGCGTTGATTGTCGGGGCGTTGACCACGCTCAACCTCGCGCTCGGTGCCAATATCGACACCAGCGGCGCGACCGACTTCGACAGCCTCAGCCAACTGCCGGAGTATGCTGTTCCCGGTGTGATCCTGGCAATTGGGCTGTTCGTGGCCTTCTTCTTCGTGGAGGCCCGTGTGAAAGACCCGCTCATCAACCTGGGCCTGTGGCGACGGCGCAACTTCACCGCCGGGTCGCTCACGAACCTGTTCGTCGGCTTTTGTTTGATGATCGGCCTCGTTGCTGTGCCGATTCTGGTCAATGTGCGCCAGGATAACATCGAGGATTTACGGCAGGCGGCGCTGTCTGTCGGTTTGTTGCTGAGTGCGCTCACTGTGCCGATGGCCCTCGCGACGGTGCCTGGCGGCTGGCTGGCCCAACGCTACGGCTACCGGGCGGTGACGATGGGCGGCCTGTTGCTGTCTGCTGTTGGCTTCCTGGTCATCTGGCAGACGTGGGAGCTTGAGATCAGCAACTTCAACATCACCTGGCAGATGGCTATCGTTGGCCTCGGCCTGGGCCTCACGTTCGCGCCCATCAGCGCCAGTGTGATTAACGCCGCCGATGACCGCGACCGGGGGATTGCCTCGGCCCTGGTGCTGGTGTTGCGTCTTATCGGGATGACGCTCAGTGTGAGCGCCCTCACTACCTACTCAATCCGAGAGGTGAACCGCCTCGCAGAGATCGAACTGGGGGCGAACGCCGCCACCGCCGACCCATTCCTGTATGCCGAGGTCTACGCCAATATCGCCGTAGATGTGGTCGCACAGTTGGGCCTGATTGGGGCAGTTGCAGCGGTTCTCGCGCTGGTTCCGGCCTATGTGCTGGTGGGCAGCGGCAACGAGTATGATAATCTCGCGGCGGAGGAACCCACCCCGGAGCGGGTCGGCGTTACGGGGGACTAGGGCGCAACCCCCAGCACAACAGCCTTTTGCGCCAGACCTCGGCCCTATTCGCTGTGTGTTCCCTCCCTGCTCCACTGTGGAGTGGGGCGGGAGGGTGCTTCCCCCCGCCATCTACCCCACCGGCCCCTCATACACTGTGAACGTACAACTGCCTTCCTCCACGGCGAAGGTAGACCCCGGCCCGTAGAAGTTATAACCGTCGAAAATCTGTTCCGACCACGTCACACGATAGGTGATTTCGTACTCACCAGGGGAGAGCGGTCCCGCTGGCGCAAACCAGTAGGCCACGCGGTCGGTCCCGGTGCTTTGCGTGGGGATGCGGTACTGGTCCACATTTCGCAGTGGTACCTCGTTGATGACGATCTCGTAGGCGACGGCGTTCAGATGATCCTGAATCAATTGGTCTGTCGTGGCATACCACACCCAATAGATGTCAATGGTGGACCCCGCCGCGAGGTTGTCCGGCGCGGGGGCGTTAAATGAGGCGTCATCACAGTAGGCCAGCACATCCACACCCTGCTGCACCCGTGCTACATCGGACTGCGGCGCGGGGCCGTCCTGCGTCGGTAGCACACCGACGGCATCGTCATCGTCCGCGTCGGCAGTCTCTGTCAAGTCGGCATCCCCGAAGATCGGGCCGTTGGGGGCGGTTGTCGCGGAAGGCGGCGCGGTCCCGGTGGGCGTGGTTGGGGATGAGACAGTGGGCGACGGTGTGGTCGGTAGCGGGACAGTGGCCGTTGCGCGGTCCCCGAAGATGCTGTCCTCAGACCCATCTGGCGTGGCGATGATGTTCGTCTCGCGCTCTGGGGTGGGCGTGCGTGTCGGTGGGCTGGCGTTCCCGGAAAGCGCCGTCGCCGTCTGGTTGATGGCGCTAATGTCGATCACGGGCAGCACGCTCTCATCCACCGATAGCACACTGGTCCCGGTGGGGGATGGTGTGGGCGTGAAGGTGCTAATCACGGGTGTGGAGTCAATCTCGGCGTTGCGCTGTTGGGTGGGGGATAGCACGACCCGGGGCGTGGGCGACGGCTCATCAGGGTCACGCGTAACAGCCACAACGGGCGTCGGGGACACGGCAGCGGCTACGCTCAAAGTGGCGGTGACGGTGCCACCCCCGATCACCCCCCTTTGGAAGAAGGGGGCAAACGCAAACGCTGTCTCCTCTACTGTGGGCGGAAACGTCGGGGA
>CAYWZS010000047.1:0-30250 GCA_964462905.1 uncultured Anaerolineaceae bacterium | reverse complement strand
GGGGTTGTAGGGTGCCAGTTTCGCCATGAGTCCCTTGCTGGCGGCTTGTACAAGCTCGACATCACCGAGAATGTTGAGGATGGCAATGGTCACACCGGGGGCAACTTCAAACTTTTCCAAGTCGCGCTGCACACCCTCGACGGTGATGGTGTGGGTTTCACGTTGGGTCATGGGGTTCCTTTCGTGTTGATTTTAAGCTAGATGATGTTCGGTTAAACCTCGAAGACGACGCGCTGGTCGCAGAAGTACACAATATCGCCACCGCGCAGTTTGTGCGGTGCTTCGAGGGCGCGTCCGCCATAGTGGGTACCGTTGGTGCTGTCCAGGTCCTCTAGCACCCACTCACTCTCCTGGCGTTGGATTTGGGCATGGAAGCGGGAGATGCCTGCTGCTCGCAGGACAATCTCGTTTTGTGGGGCACGCCCAATGCGGAGCAGGTCGCCTTCCAGGGGGAACACTTTGTCGCCCCAGCGCATCCGGTTGGGTGGCTCTTGGCTACGGGTCGGGGGTAATGCCTCGGATGGGACAGGTCGCTCGAAGTAGCCTGTTTTGCGGACGCCGTCTGGCGGCGGCGGTGGGGCAGACTGTGGCCCGCTGGAGGCTGGGTTACTCTGATTGCGTTTTTCTTCGCGCAGGCGGAGGGCCTGGGTGCTCTCGTGGACACCGCGCCCGGTGAAATAGGCCTGGGTTGCCATGCTCTTGCGGCTGTAGCTCTGGTAATATTCGGATCCCTTTTGCATGTCGCGGGCCTGTTGCCGCAGCGCGGATTTCTCCTCGTTGAGTGCCCCGTCGTCAAGCGCGGCAGCCTCGATCTGTTGGGCGGCTGTGTTGAGCAACGCGGAGGCATCATCATAGCGGCCCTGGTCTGCCAGGCGAACGGCATCGCGACGTGCTTGGGCCGCCTGTAGCAATAACACCGACTGCTGAACCTCCGCATTGGACCCAGCATTTTCGATGGCTGTTTCGGAGACGTTGACGCGCACCTCACGTTTCATTTGTTGGCGGACAGGGATGCCGTTGCGCAGTTCATCGTATTCGAAGTGGAGGTGGACGATAGTGATTTCACCTTCGTCTTGCAGGGCAGCCACATCTAGCTCGACGAGGAGCGTTTTGATCTCGTCGCCCAAGATGTCGCCCATGCGATAGGCAGTCCCTGTTGACCGTTCTTCCTCCGGGAAGGCGTTAAGCTGCTGGTATTTGATAACGTGTGGGGTTTTTCCCACCGTGATGACGAGGTTCTGGCCGACGACCTTCAGTAGCCCTTTGAGTTCTTCCTGAAAGATGCTGGGTGTTACCTCCGGGCTTTCAATGAAGTAAAAGGCCCCGCCTCCAGCGTCAGCAATCGCCATGAGCAGGTCCTCGTTGAAGTCCTCACCGAGGCCCATTGTCGTGATGCTGATGCCCTCAGCGTATTTCTGCGCGGCGATCTGCACGAGGCGCGGTGTCGCGGTCACGCCACGGTTGGCAAGGCCGTCGCTCATGATAATGACGCGGTTGACCTGTTCTGGCTTGAGGTTGGCATTCACATGGTTGGCGCTCTCTAGCAACCCGGCGGAGAGGTTCGTGGTGCCACCTGCTTTGATCTGCCCGATGCGCTGGTTAATCATGTCTTTGTGTTGGACGTGCTGCGGGGGGAGCAGGGTCTCTATCGACTCGTTGTAGAGCACGATGGAGAACGTGTCATCTGGCCCCATGTTTTGCACAAGGAGTTGGGCGGCCTGCCGGGTGTAGTCAATCTTGTTCCCCGCCATTGATCCGCTGCGGTCTAACGACAGGCTGAGGTTCAACGGACGGCGTGTGAAATTTTCTGGCGCGGGGCCAGCAAACAGACGCGCCATCAGGTAGAGTTTTTGGTCGCGTTTGAGCGTAACGACATCGTAGTCGAGGAGAAAATCGGCTTGCATGGTCCCGGCAACCTCGGCAGCTTGGTAACAGACAGGGCGTTATGTGATGAGCCGGGCGTTTACCCGACAGGTACGTTCCTATTCTAACACTGTCTGGTTTTCCATGACAGCAGATGCTGGGTCGGAAGATGCCGCGTCTTGTGTCGCACGTCCATCTACGAGCCGGATGGTACGGTCGGCAAGGGCGGCCAGTTTGTTGTCGTGAGTAACGATCACAATCGTGGTGCCGAATTGGTCGCGCACGTTTTGCAGGGTTTCTAGCACGATCTTGCCGGATTCCGTGTCCAGGTTCCCGGTTGGTTCGTCTGCCAGGAGAAGCGGCGGATTGTTGGCAAGCGCACGGGCAATGGCGACGCGTTGCTGTTGCCCACCGGAAAGCTCCGTAGGACGATGGCCCAGGCGCTCGCCGAGGCCGAGAGAAGTCAATAGTTCGCGGGCGCGTTGCTCTGGGTTGAACTGTGGTTTGCGTGCGAACTGGATCGGGAGTGCTACGTTTTCGGTGGCGGTGAGGGTGGGGATGAGGTTGAAGAACTGGAAGATAAAACCAATTTTCTCGTTACGGATTTCCGTAAGTTGGTTTTCGTCCATGTGGCTGATCTCGACCCCATCGATTTGCACGCTGCCGCTGCTGGGTGTGTCTAGCCCACCGATAATACTCAGGAGGGTGCTCTTGCCACTGCCGGATGGCCCAACGATGCTGACCATCTCTGCCTTGTGGATGGTGATATCTACGTGGTCTAGTGCGGTGACGGTGTGCTTGCTACCGAGTTTGTACTGTTTGGTGAGGGCGTTGGTTTGGATAACGGGGGTTTGGGTACGCATGTGTGCTCCGTCTTAGATGCTTGGGACAGCTATGCTGACTGTACGCTATCGTAGCGGAGAGGTTGCAGAAACCCTATAGGGGGGTCGCAGATTTTTAGGACTTCTTCACAACCGGGCATGGCCCCTGCGTCATCGCAGGGGCGGGGCAGGTTAGCTGGAGGCTTTGAGTTGGACGCGATTTTTCACCAACATCCTGAAGATGTCGGACTCGGTGATGATGCCGATCAGTTTGCCGCTGGCGTCGACAACCGGCAGGCCGCTCACCTTCTTGTTGAGCATGGTGTCTGCCGCGTCAATGATGTCTTCGTCTGGGCCGATGGTCAACACATCTTTGGTCATCACGTCTTTGACCTGTAACTTGGCGATCAAGTGGTTGATTTCCCAGATGCTCAGGGTGGTTGCGTCGGAGGGGCTGGCCTCTCGCACGTCACCCTTCGTCACAATTCCCACCAACTGACCCGCCTTATCTGTCACAGGCAAGCGGCGGATGCCATGTTCGCGCATCATGGCATCCGCATCAATGATGGAGGTGGTTTTTGCAACAGATAGAACGTCGCTGGTCATCCAATCCTTGATCGTGCCGAAGTCCGTCATGTTACGTTACTCCCTTTAAATCTAATTGATGAAGGTTTAAGTGTATTGTACACGTTCATACATGTTTTTCGTTATGTCAAACGTCATCAGATCGCGGGAGCTTTGTCCCGCGCTGTCGTAAGGCGGAGATTACCGAACGGTTTCCTTAGCGTAGACTGGGTTCAGCCAGTCCAGATAACGTTCGACCTTGCCCGCTACCACATCCATGAACAACGCACTGAGACGGGTCGTGGTGTCGCCGAGTTCACCGTTGCCAACCGGGTGATGGTCCACGCGGGTGATCCCCGCAATTTGGACGGCAGTTCCACATAGGAATAGCTCATCTGCGAGGTAAATCTCGGTACGGTCGATATTGCGCTCCTCAACCGTCAGACCCAACTCGTCGCGCATCAGGGTGATAAGCGAGCGGCGGGTGATGCCTTCGAGTACGTTGGCGTTGGTTGGCGGTGTGACGACCACGCCGTTTCGCACCATGAAGATGTTCGCGCCGCTGGCCTCGGAGATGTGGCCGTCCTCGTTGAGCACCAGTGCCTCGTCGTAGCCTGCGAGGACGGCGTCGCTCTTGATGAGCGCGGAGTTGGCATAGGCCCCGGTGATCTTTCCGCGTGCGGGGATGGCGTTGTCGTCGATGCGTCGCCAGGCGGAAACACCCGCGTGCAGGCCGTCCTGCTTGAGGTAGTTGCCGAAGGGCATCGCGAACATGGTGATGTCGTCGTCGATGTCGTGAACGCGCACACCAATAGTTTCCTGTGATTTGTACACCAATGGGCGAACGTAGGTGTTGGTCTGCAAGCTCTCCGTGCGGAGCAACTCGGCGAGCTTCAGGGTGAGTTCTTCCGGCGAGTAGGGGATGGTCATTCGCAGTAGCTTGGCGGACTGTAACAGACGCGTGAAGTGGTCTACCGGGCGGAACAGGTACAACTGCTCATGGTCATCGTTCCAGTAGGCACGCATGCCACCGAAGGCCCCGGTCCCATAGTTAAAGGCGTGGGTTAGCACGCTGATCTTGGCTTCCTCGAAGGGAACGATCCGCCCCTCGAAAAACGCGTAGTTGGGTTTTTGCATGATAGTCTCTCCTTTGTTGAACTGATGCCCCAGCTTAAACCGCCATCCTAACACGGGCAAGGTCCACGCCAAAACCATACGGTCCAATTTGAAAGTAAACGAAACGGAGCAACAGTGGTATTGCCCCGAGTGGTTGTTAGGTGCCGTGTGAGTTAGCTGAGGTAGTCGCGCAGGTTGTGGGCTAGGCGCGGGTGCCGCAGGCGACGGAGTGCTTCTTTTTCGAGTTGGCGGATACGCTCGCGACTGAGGCCAAATTTGTTGGCGATCTCCTCTAAAGTGTGGGGTTCGCCACCGCCCAGCCCAAAGCGCAGGCGCAAGATGTGGCTCTGGCGGGGGGTCAATTCGCTGAGAACTTCCTCAATTGTCTCTTGGAGTAGGTGCTGAGTGGCGGTGTCTACCGGGCTGGGGGAATCCTGGTCCTCGATGAAATCCCCGAACTCGCTGTCTCCGTCGTCCCCGACGGGGCGCTCCAGGGCGATTGCGTGTTGACTGGCGTCCATCATGCTACGAACGGCATCTGCCGGAAATTCCATTTTCTCGGCGATTTCCTCTGGCGTTGGGCGGCGGCCCAGGCTTTGTTCCAGGTTTTGTGCGGTGCGGTACATCTGGCGGATACGTTCGGTCATGTGAAGGGGAATGCGAATGGTGCGGGTCTTTTGGGCGAGGGCACGGGTGATCGCTTGGCGGATCCACCAAGTGGCGTAGGTGCTGAAGCGATTGCCACGGGAATAGTCGTATTTGTCGACTGCCCGCATCAGGCCAACGTTGCCCTCCTGGATGAGGTCTGGGAAGGGGAGACCCTGGCCCATATAACGCTTGGCGATACTCACCACGAGGCGGGTGTTGGCCCGGCCCAGGTGTTCACGGGCGGCTTGGCCGTCGGCGACTTTGTCGTGGAGGTAAGTGAGGAATTCTTCTGTGAAGGTGTCGTCTGGGTAGAGGCAAGCGAGGGTGTAGTTTGCGTGGAGGCCCGCTTCGATACGTTTGGCGAGGTCGATCTCCTCTTGAGCAGTGAGCAGGGGTTCTTGTGCCATTTGCCGAAAGTAGAGACCAACGGGGTCGTCGGCAGAGACAGCATTGATGTCTCCTATGTCCGGATCTTTCAATGATTCCTTACCGCTAAACTCATCGTCACGCTCGTTGGCCTCGTCTTCGCCTTCTTGGCGCATTTCGATACCTAGTTCGTCCAGCTCGTACAGGACGGATTCAACAACGTTGACATCGTCCCCCTCTTCCTCCAAGACTTCCAGAACATCATCGTAGGTGATGTATCCACGATGTTCGGCCCGGTTCAGAAGCTCTTGTATCACGGTTGTATGTTCTCCAAAACTGACCCAGAGCGGGTATGTTGCTAGCGGGCAAAACGGTACATCGCGCAGGTGGGTTTCGGTGTTTTTCTGCGAAAATAAGGCTTGTTGTGAGTTGCAGAAAATAACCTGATACTGCGTCACAAAGAATTTTTTGTTAGATGCGCTATCTAACACTGCTTATGTTAGGTTAAACAAGGGTAAGGTGACAGGCCGAAATATTCACGCCATATACCCTGTAAGCATCATAGCATGATTTCAGGATGGTGTTGCTTGGCATTTCATTGATTTTAAATTGAGATTTAAATTTAAGAGGAAGTGGGAGGCGATTGCCTCCCTTGGGGGCTATGGTTAGTCGCCAGCGGCTAACACGGACGAGTCTATGCGTGTGGTTGCGGTAGGTTCGGAGCGGAAGTTAATGTAGTTGAGCTTGCTCAACTTACGGACTTGCTCGTCGGCACGGTAGCTACTACGGACGAGCGGGCCACTTTCGACCCACTTGAAACCCATTTCCTTGCCGATCTCAATGAAGCGGTCGAACTCCTCTGGCGTGTAGTAACGCTTGATGGGCAGGTAGTCCTTACCGGGTGAGAGGTACTGGCCGATGGTGAGGATGTCCACGCCGATTGCCGCGAGGTCGCCCATAACCTCGACGACCTCGTCGAAGGTTTCGCCCAGGCCCACCATAATTCCGCTTTTGGTGAGGACGAGCGGGTCCATCTGCTTGGCGTTGCGGAGGGTCGCAAGTGCCCATTCATAGTTATCCTGTGGTTGCACCTCTTTGAATAGGCGCGGGACAGTCTCAACATTGTGGTTCAGGATTTCTGGTTGGGCGTCCATGACGATCTTCAACGCGGCCTCGTCACCTTTGAAATCTGGGATGAGCACCTCAATGCTGCAACCGGGCTGCAACTGGCGGATGCGACGAATCACCATGGCGAAGATCGTCGCGCCACCGTCGGGGCGCTCGTCGCGGTTAACCGAGGTAATCACCACATGGCGTAGGCCCATCGCCCGGACGGACTCCGCGATGCGGTTCGGCTCGGCAAAGTCTAGCGGGGAGGGGCGGCCCGTCTTGATGTCGCAGAAGCCACAGGAGCGGGTACAGGTATCGCCCATCATCAGGAAGGTGGCGGTGCCTCGGTTCCAACACTCGCCCAGGTTCGGGCAGTTGGCCTCCTCGCAGACGGTGTGTAGGTTCTTGCTTCGCATCAACTTACGGACATTCTGGTAGGTTTCGCCCTGTGCGGCGCGGACCTTCATCCATGGGGGACGCCGCCGGGGGTGTTTGGGGTCGGGTGTCCAGTTGGCGCTGTTCTCGCTGACGGCTGGAATGTCGTTCGGGTCAATTAGGTTGCTCACGTCGATTTACCTTTATCTTCCCGGTTTCGCCGGGGCTTTCGTCCTACGAACTATCATAACAAAGATTGTGGGCGAATTGGAGTTATTTATTATGTGGATTAGCAAAATCTGACAGCGAAACGTCCGTAAACTGGCCGCGCACCCGTACAGCCTGCCATAATCCTGAGATGATTAGCTCACGAACGATGTATACACCGCCATAACCCACCCATACCTCACCGCCCCAGGTGATAACAGACAGTGGATTGTGAGTGGTGTCTAGCACCTCTAACGGGGCGCGAGATGTGAAAATCAACCAGATGACGAGGTAGCTTGCCAGCGTGACCCCCAGAACCAACAACCGCGCCGCCGCGTTTGAGAGGCTGCGCCCTGGTAAGATATAGATCGCCAGGGTACCAACGACAAAGTTCAACACCAATTGTTGCCGGACTTCCACGGACAGCATCATAACGATGAGTGCAGATAGCACAACGACCTGTGGATGTACGAGCAGGCGGACCCCCGGCGGGATGGAGAAAGGCTCATAGGCGATGGTCAGGCTGAGTTCGAGCAGGGCGGCGTAGGTCGTGGCGACACCCAGGCTGGCGACGAGATGTAGGTTGGTTGCGTTTGAGAGGCCCATCCCAAAGAACCCACTTGGATGACGGTAAAGGGCGGCCCCCAGGTTTTGTAAAAGTGTTGCATGGCCGCCGGGGATAATGCGTGTGAGGTCGTCGTGCAGTGGGCCGTGGCCGGCGCGATGCAGTGCGCCGACGTGCTGCCCGGCGATGACAACGCCGCCTAGCAGGAAGACGGGTAAAAAGGTAATGACGGCAACACATAGCAGGGTGAGCAGGATAACGCCGGGTAACATCACCATGCGGGCGAGATTTTCCAGGCGGACGAGGTTATAAAGCTGAGCGATGTCGGCAGTTATCATCCCTATAACCGCGACCACGACCAGCGCGAAGAAGGTTCGTATGAGGCGGCGGGCGTCTCGTGAGCGTGTGTCTGGTAAGGGGGTGAAGTGGGTAAACAGGGCGTGGGACACTGTGCGCCCGGTTAACATCTGCCACAGGTGGTAGGTTGTCACAGCGCGTCCAGCCCTTCGTGGTCGATGATCTGTCCCCACAACCAACGCACGATCTGTTCGCGTGCGACGAGTGCTAGGCCCCACCCAACAAGCGTTGCCAACGCAGACGCGATAGGTGTGTAGCTCGTGGGAGTAAGCGCCGTAGCGATTGCCACAGTGCCCACGATAACGAGCGAGCCGACGAGACCCGCGCCGAGGAAGGCGGTCAATGCACCCGTCCAGGCGTCGAAGCGTTGCAACGTGACGGTGCCGCCGAAGATGCCTGTTGTGGTCCCTGTCATGAGCGATAACCGAAAGTCAAGATGAATTAGGGCGGCAAGGATAGGCGGGAAAATTCCAGCGGCCACGAACGTCGCAACAATGAGGCCACGGGTTTCTGGGTTGGCGAGGCCGAAGTTCAAACTGGCGTTTTCGGCCTGTTGGGCCGCGACGAAAATCACAGCTAACGTCCCCACCGGGAGCGCAAAGCCGAGCGTGAGCGCAAGGTGCGCGTAGATCATCTCGTAGATGCCCGCGCCGAAGAAGCGGTCTTTGCGGCGCAGGTAGGCGGCGCTCACCGCACGGATGACGCCCCAGCGACCAGGGGGGGTGGCGTGCATGAGGTCCGTTATAGCGTTGCGGCCCAATGTCTCTAGCTCGTCGCTGATCTGGTTGGCGAGCGTTAGCCCGACAAATACGCCGCCGAATAGCACAAAGGGGGACGCGACAGCCCCCATCAACACGGTGATAAAGGCCGGGGAACCGAACACCACGAACAGAATCCCCAGAGCGACACTGCGAAACATGAACGGCGCGACGATCACGGAGAAGTACAGCCCGACAATCGTGTACCACGCCAGAAAGCGCCAGATAGACCCCTCCGGCTGACGGTGGGCACGGGGCGCAATACGAATAAACAGCGGGAAGGGGGAGCGTGCCACCAATAACAACTGCCAGAGCCGCCACGAGGTCATGGGCCTGTCACCATTGCTTGTTCAACGGGGGTGGCCCCCAGCCGCCGGATGAGCAACCGCCAGAGCACCCACGCAATACACTCTCGCAAGAGGTAGTAGCTCAGGAGGCTGAGGCCGACAATTGTCGCCCGTGCCAACCAAATGTTGAAGCCAAGCGCGGCGACCAAACCCGGCAGGGCGATCAACGCCAGCGTGTAGGTCAAGCCGAAGGTGAGTAGCTGAATGGTCAGGAAAAACGTGACGGCGGTTATGCGGGCGTCACGGGGATGACGGTTGTAGGTTGCGGTTAAGGTGCCGACCAGTGCGCCAGTCACCAACGAACACACATAGTCGATATAGTAAATGGCAACGAGGGCATACAGCAGAAAGGCTGCATTGACGAAGGCACGGCTGGCGGCGCTGGTCCAGGTGTTGAGGTATAGAATCAACAGCACAAAGGAGGCCGCCCAGAAGCCAAACGTCGTCAACTGTTTCTGAAACTCATTGGCGTTGGCTAAGTTGCCGTTGCGGTGAACGTAAGCGGTGAGGATCAACCAGTGGATTCCCAACTTGCCGCCGGGCAACGACGCCAACAGGGTGAAGGTGTCTCCCTGGTGTTCGCGGCTGATTTCGGCACTGATCTCGTTGGCTAGGTGTAAGCCCTTGCCCGTGCCGCCGAGAGCCGCCGCGAGGAGAAACACGGGTAGCACCAACGGCAACAGCGTAAAAGGCCCTAACCAGCGAACCGGGACCGTGTAGCTTAGGCCACACACCAGCAACATACCGAATAAGGTGCCCGCCCCAAGGATGATACGGGTGTTCAAACGCAGTTGACGGTCGGGGTACAACAGGATACGCCTAAAAACCGGGTGTTTGTCGTAATAGGGTTGGCGCATGGCCGCCCACAGGCGTAGAACGATCATGAGATGCCTTCAGGGTTCGGTTTTCCAAAGACGATCATCACATGGCGACGTAGGCCGTAGATGGTGACTTCGCGCAGGCCGAATAATACCAGAGTTGCGGTGATAATGCTTACGGGGGTGCTGCTAAATGGTAGGCGCGGGACCAACCAGAAACCCAACCAACCCGCAACCCCGTAGAGCGTAAGTTGGATGCCCAAGTAACTCGCTGCCCCGGCAATGCGTGCCTCCAGGGCACCACGGGTGTGCAGCGGGACGACTGTCCCCACCTGGTAGCTCAACATAATAGATTGGATTTGGTCCATGTAGAACCCGGTGAGGAGTGTCAGGGTACTCACCACAAAGCCGAGCAACGAGAAAATCTCTGGGCCGCTGACCAGTTGCGGGGTTGCCAACCCGACGATGACGCCGCTAACCATCAAGAATGCCCCGATGCCACTAACCAACCCGGTGATATTGAGCGCGTCGTGCAGGTAGACGTAGAGCCGGGTGCGGCGCATGTGGAGCGTCGCGATCGTATCGTAGGCGGAGACCCCGCCGCCGGGCAGGGTTGCCATGAGGTCGAAGCGGTCCTGTTGGTGCTCGAAGCGGATCATCCCGGCGATAAAGGCCGCCCAGTAGGTGCCAAAGAGCGGGGAGACGGCAAACGGTGCCAGGATAAACAAAGGTGACAAGAAAACCGAAACAGCCATGTAGGTAAGCGAGTGGCTGTAGTCTAGTGAGGGGGCCCACAACGCCCGACGATAGTGCAGGTGCCACAGTTTGCGGTATAGCGGGTGGCTTTCGTCATAGTGGTGCAATTTACGCCAAAGGCGTGCGGTTGGCGGTTGGAACATGATGGGGAACCAGGCTTTCCGGTAATAAGGTTTTGTCTAAGGTGGCCCACAGTGCCCCAATGATAGGCTCTCTGATGAGGTAAAACAGTCCCAATTGCGGTAGGCCCATCATTCCGAAGGGGGACAAGCCCACCTGTGGAAAGCCGACCCCGATAACCAATAGCAGCAGGCCATATGTCAGGAGTTGCGTGCCAGCGAAAGCCGCCACTGCGCCCCAGCGCGTGTCGGTGGCGTGTTCGGCGAACTGCACGTTGGCCCACACGCCAATGAGCAGGGCAACCCCGGCGGACTGCACATAGTCCGTGTAGACGAACAGCACCACGACAACAGCGATGGCTAACGGTAAGAGGGTGGCCCGGCCCTGGGGGAACAGCAACAAAAGAACAATGAGCACAATCGCAGCGAGCGCCCCGCCCCGCGTAAAGGGCTGTTCCAGGTCGGGTATATGGGCGAGGGTGTTGCCCCGGTGAAGCACACCCGTTGCCAGTGACCAAGCGGTCCCGGCGTGCCCGGCTGGGGAGGCCGCCACGAGATCGTAGAGGCTGTTGGCCTGCGCCGCCTGGAAGCTATCACAGACGCGCAAGACCCAGGTAGCGCCGTAGGTACTGCCACTGAAACCTACCGCCAGCAATGCCAACGGTGTAAACAGCAACAGCCAGAGCGTTGGATTGCCGCCGGTGGGGGATGATGGCGCGTTTTGCAGGGCGGTGGAGAGCGCCAGATAGTAAACCATGACCGCGCCCACAAGCCAACCGCTGACGATTGGGCGTGTGGACTGGGTGGTTGCCCAGACAAAGACGGGATGGTGTTTTGGGGGGCGTTTCAGGGCGGCCCAAAGTTGCCAGCTACGGGTGATACGTTGCATCGCTTTGGCCTCAGTTGTACAGGTGGCGCTGGTAAGCCCGCCACAGTGCGCGAATACACATGTCTCGTAGGCCAATGTAGGCCACACACACGACCAGTAGGTAGGCCGCGCCCTGGAGCATAAACAGGTTCCAGGCTTTTGGGTGATCCACAAAAGCAGACACGGACACACTGCGTAGCGGGAGTAGTAGCGCCAGCATCACCAGAGTGTAGAAGAACACCTGTTGGGCAGCAAATAGAACCCCGGCGATAGCCTGGGCTTCCCCCCGGTTGCGTGCGTTCGTGCTCATCAACAGCCCGGTGACAGCAGCGGTGACAGTCGCTTGCAGGTTGTCCTGTTCAAGCAATAGCGCCGCCACACACGGGATAATCACCAAGAAGAACATGCCATTGCGAAGGGTGGGGACGAACGCGCTGTTAGGCAAGGTGTTGAGCGCCAATAGTAGTGCGTAGAGGCTGAGGCTGGCCGGGATGATGCGCCCGATGTAACGCCGCCAGATGACCAAGCTGAGGTAGGCGGTGGTCTGGTGGATGCTGCCGAGGCTCAACAGCCAGATCGCCTCCCGCTTGCCGGATGGAATGAGCGTGAGCAGGTCGAGTGTTCCGCGTTGGCGCTCATCGTAGATGATGGTGCTGGCCGCTGCTGCCAGCCGAATACCGTTGACGGTGTTGAGCAGCATCAACACGAACGGGATAAACGGAAATGTCACCATGACCAACGGCGACGCGAAGAACACCTCAACCACCTCGCGCAGCAGGTTCAGCAGGCGGTTGGGGGGCGTATAGCCGTGTAAAGCGGCCCGTTTGTATAATGGGTTACGGGGGGATGGCCGCTGGATGCGGTGCCAGAGCCGCAGGGACAGCAGGTGAATGTGTGGGGAGAAGGCCATAGGGACGCTAGTCAGGGTTCGCGAGCTGTCCCCAAGCATACCCTGTTAGGCGGATGGGCCGCAGCTTTGTTTATATAACCATCAGGCTACGTGCCGCCCCAGGCCATCACATCGGCGGTGCCGAGTGCTGGGAAAATCCCCTCGCTTAACTCGGTGAGGGTGCCGTCTGCCACGTTGAGCGCCAGCAGAAGATACCCCTTGTTGTCGTTGGGGACATTGCCCCCGAAGGCGATATGGGTGCTACCTGGCGACCAGACGAGGCGCGGTGGGGTGGGGGTGTGTTCAGTGGTGGTGAAGCCGCAGTAAGAGCGCAGGCGGTTGTCGCGGGTGTCGTAGAGGTGGAGCCGGGCCTCGCCGTCGGTTTCGGGGCCGCCGTCGCCGCGTGGAATCACCCAGAAGGCAACACGGGTACTGTCTGGCGACCAGCTTAGATCACCAATGAGTTGGCCGTTGACACGCACGGGACCGTAGGTGGTGGTGAGGTCGGTCCACTGGGCCGGGGCGGTATCGCCGGGGCGCACGCCGTAGACCTCACTGGATGCGTTGCCAGCGTTTGTTTCGGCCTGGCGCACGTAGGCCAGGTAAGACCCATCTGGGGACCATGCGGCGTCGTTGGCGTAGGGGGTGTCTGGCCCTAGGATGACAGGCGCGGCCCCGGCAACCCCGACGAGGCCGCGTAGTTCGAGGTTTTCCAGCACGCGCACAAAGCCCACGTTTTCGCCCTGTTGGATGGTGAGCGCGTGTTGTCCGCCGGGTTGGACGGCCACCACACCGCGCCCGTCGAGATAAATACGCTGGTCCTCGGTGTTGGGTGCGCCGTCTGGGAGTAGAAAAACGCGTTGGTCTGGTGTCCAGACGAGCAGCGTTTCCAGGTTCCACCAGCGGACTTCTGCCGCACCGCCGACCAATAGGGTACGTTGGGTGCCATCCAAGCGCATTTTGTAGTAGTTCAAGTCCTCGCCCATGCGCAGAATCCACTGGCCGTCTGATGAGACATGACAATTACGGCCACAGGGGACGGTTTCCGGCAGGGGATAGCGGCTGTCCGTGGCGATGTTGTAGACCCAGATGGCGTCGCGGTCAAAGGTAGTGAGAATCAGGCCGCCCGGCTCAAATTCTGTTGGGCGCGGCTGAATGCCGTTGCCGGGACACACCTCGACCGGGGTGGCCTGGGCAAAAACGCGGGAGGGCGTCAGGATGAGAGCAGCGACGCCGAGAAAAATGAGTAGGACAGGGCGCATGGATAGGATTCTCCAACGACAAGGGGCCACAATATAGCACATGTGCGGACGGTTGCGACCTTAACGCCTCACCATAACAGGCCACCCACATCAATCGGGCCATACGGGAACACAAAATCACGACATGGCTTGAACATCGCGCAGCCGTCCGCATAGCTACGGGTGTCCATGACCCGTGCGCCGCCCGCCTGATGATAGGTAATCTGGCGTTGGAGGTCGTACCAGCCCAATTTGGCGTAGAATGGTAGTAGCTCGCGGGTGCAGAACAAAACGCCGGCGTTTGCCCGTAACTCGTCGCAGATAAAGTCCGCCGCATGGCGCATTGCTGATGTTGCCATGCCACGCCCCCGCATTGCTGGCAGCGTCATCACGCCACCAACCCCACCGACAACCATCGTTTGCTCGCCGACTGTGATCGTTCGCTTGACAATCTCGACAATTGCCCCCCACACCTCATTATCCCAGGCCAACACGCGAAATTCGCCGTCGCTCCACGCGATACCGTTTTCGTCCATGCCGTCTATCACATTCGGGAATGCCTCGCGGTAGGCGGTGTTAATCGGCTGTACCAGTTCGGGCGGCGTTAGATGCGCCGGCATTGCGTCAGTCCGTCGTACCATATCGCACCAATCCACTCTGTCGTAGGCTTGCCGGTGGGTCCACCCAGTAGGTTTGAAAGTCGCTCCACTCCTGGCCGTCGGTGGTCCACTCGGCGTAGATTGTCACGCCCGTGACGACTTCTGCCGCGTCACCCGCCTGGATTAAGCCGCTATAGATGCCCTCGACAGCCGTTTGTACATTTTCGACTTCGGGGTCGTGGGCGGGGAGTTCCGCCGGGTAGGTCGGTATGCCGATCAACACCTCGGTATCGACAGCCAGCGCGGCGACCGCCTCCGCATAGGCCCGCGTCTGGTAGGCGACCCACTGGCTGTAGTCCGCCGGGTCCGTTAGCCCACTATGATAGGCCATCACCAGCAGCTCATCCGTTAACAGTGCGACACTCTGCTTGTAGGTGGGACTCCACTCAAACACATCGGTGAACCCGGTCCCAAACGGAATCGTCGGGTCGGACGGACGCCAATCTGGGGGAATTGCCACGGCAATCGGGATGCGCTGGTTCGGTGCACCGTCAACGCTGACCGTGTCCAGGGTGCGACGTACCGTTCGCAGCATATCGAGGAAGTTCTCGTCACCGTCGCGAACAGGCTCCACGTTGAGGTAGATGCCGTCAAAGCCGTAAGACGTGACAAGTACAGCGGCCAATTCCGCAATACGGGTGTGTAGGGTAGGGTCGTCCAGCGTGTAGCCGTCTGCGTCCAGGTTTGTTGGGTAGCTAATCCAACCGTAGAGCCGGCCCTCTGGGTAGGCCGTCTTGTATTGTTGAACGAACCGCATGATGTTTGGTTCCATCTCCGCCAGTTCGTTGCGGTAGGGGTCGCCCGTGGCTGGGTTCACTGTATTGGTGATTTCACCGGTAAGCAGGTTGCGATCTGCGGTTTTGCCGCTCCAGGTAAGGTCATCGCGCAGGTACGACACCCACACGTAGGCGGTCCCGATGCGGTGTTGGCGTAAGCGCGACGCCAAGCCTATGACAGCTTCATCGGTGGGGTTGTCGTAGGACCAACCCGTCCCCATCCAGATTGCGTTGGGTAGCGTGACGGCCTCCGGCGGATTGAACAGCCGTAGGGTGTAGATTATCCCCACAACCAGCCCTACCGTCACCACAATGGTCCCGACCACCCGCAACACACCACGCGGGATCGGTATCTCCGGCATGGTCAGGCGCTCGCCAGACCGCACCTGGCTATCGGCAGTGGGACGGCGCACCTGGGACTGCTGGCGCTGTTGTTGTTTGCGGCGCTGCTGGCGATAGCGGGCGCTACCGGGGCGCGGCTTGCGTGTATTTTCGGTCCGATTGTCATCCATCGGGCGAATCACTCCTCAACGTTCAGACGGTCGGTTGGTTTTGTATACCACGATTTTGCTGTGAGGTGGGGTTAGAAGTAAGCCAGAAGTGGCGGAAGCAACACCAGCGTACACACAATCAACAGCACGCCAGATGCGATAAATGTCCCGGCGGCGGCGACATCCTTCGTAACCTTCGCAAGAGAGCGAATGTTCCCCTCGGTTGTCAGGTCTGTGACGGCCTCTAGCCCGGTGTTGAATATCTCTGCCAACCACAACTGGCCGAGTGCTACGGTGAGCAACGCAAACCCGGTGATGTTAACCCCTAGCCCCCAGGCGGCGGCGTAGGTTATCAGCGTAATCATGATAATATGGCGAATCGGGGGGTGACGCACCAGCAGATGCAGCAACCCCGCCACAGCATATTTGATGCGTTCCCAGAGGGTTGTGTTGGTGGCTGTGGCGTAACGGTCTGGGTCGATCTTCGCCGTCCCCAGGATGCTCGTGTCGATGTCGGTTAATGTCTCACGCTTGGGTTGTTCGTTCTCGTTCATAGCCCCAACCATTCACTCACGCGCACCCACAGGGGCGGCCCCAGCACAAGTAGGCCCACCAATACCGAGTTCACCACGCCTAGCAGCACGGCAGCGGCGGCCACGTCCTTACCTACCTTTGCCATCGGGTGAAACTCTGAGGTGGTCAGGTCAATCGACGCCTCAATCGCTGCGTTCATGAATTCCGTCAGCCACACAATCGTGATACTGGTCAGGATTAGCGCGAACCCCGTTAAACTCACACGCAGCCACAATGCGAAAACCAACACCAGGGGCGAGGCCACGCCCATAATCCAGGTGTTGCGTTGCCGACGCAACATGTACAACCAGCCCGCCAGTGCATAACCCAGGCTGTCCAGGCGGTTACTGCTGGTGTTGAGTGCGTAGTCGTTCGGGTTGATCTTGGCGGTGGCCGTCAGGCGCTCTCTAATCTTCTCGAGGCGGCTCATTCGGCGTCCTCTAGGGTGGGGACAATCGCCCGTGAGATACCAAGCGCGTCTAAGGCTTGTTCCTGTGCCGCCCACATTTCGGCGCGGTTGGCAGGTGTGTCGTGATCGTAACCCAACAGATGCAGCGTGCCATGCACCACTAGCAATACCAGCATGTCACTCAGGGGGTAGCCGAGTTGCTCGGCCTGGGCTGCGGTATAGGGGTAGGCCAGCGCGAGATCGCCGAGATAGGGAATCACAGCGATGTCATCTGGCATAGGCGGGGGTTCCGCCGGGAACGACAACACATCTGTCGGGCTGTCCACCTCTCGGAAGTCTCGGTTTAGTTGGTGGATGCGGGCATTATCCACGATCTCAATCGCGAGTTCCGTCCCCGTCGGCTGGCTGTGTTGGTGGAGGACCGTCACCGCAGCCTTTCGCAGCCTTGTCACCTCCACCGTGTACGCACCTGCTTGAATCTCAATGGTGTAATCTGTTGTCATTCGGCCTTGTCCTCGTTCTCACTATTCGTCACCTTTGGCTCGGTACGTGTCACACGCGGCAACGGTGGGACATCTGGGAGCGGTGCCACGTCCTCGTCTTCGTCTGGTGGCGGGGATGGGAGGGCCTCCTGTTCGGTGGTGGTTGCTGCCCCACTGTTGGCAACAGATTTGTTGGATTCCCGTGTTTTGATCTTCTCGGCGGCCTCTGGCTGGGTGGGCTTGGGGGCGGTCGTGCCCAAGCCAGACGGATAGTTGATGCGCGGGTGGAAAACCGCCTGCAACATATCAACAAACACCGAGCGAATTGTCTTGATGTCGTTCGATGTGAGGCCGGACTCATCCAACTGGCCGCTCTTGTTGCGTGCGTCAATAATCCCCTGGACGATCTCGCTGATTTCCTGCTTGCTAGAGGGCCGTCTTGCGCGGACGGTGCTCTCGCAACTGTCCGCCAACATCATGATAGCCGTCTCTTTGCTCTGTGGAATCGGCCCTGGATAGGTGAACTCATCTGGGCCGACCTCATCCGGGTTATCCGCCTGGGCCAAGGCCTGCCTATAGAAGTATTCCACCCGGGTGGTGCCGTGATGCTCCATCACGAAATCGCGCACGCGGCGCGGCAATCGGGACTGCCGCGCCAGTTTATCGCCCTCAGTCACATGGCTGATGATAATTGTGGCGCTACGATAGGGGTCGCCCATCTCATCATGTGGGTTCACGCCGTCGGCCTGGTTCTCCACAAAGAAGGGCGCGTTCAGGCTTTTGCCGATGTCATGGTACAACGCAGACACTCGCACAAGGTCTGCATTGGCTCCGATGGCGCTGGCGGCTTGTTCTGCTAGGTTCGCCACCTGGAGTGAGTGCTGATAGGTGCCGGGGGCATCCCGCAACAAGCGTTGGAGGATCGGGTTGTTTGGCTGGCTCAGTTCAACCAGCCGAAGGCCCGTTGGTAGGTTGAACAACAAGGTGACCAAATACATGAGCGCCATCGCTGTGGCGGCAGACAGCAACCCGCTAATCCCGCCGAAAAGCACCCGTTCGAGCAGGTTGTTATTCGCTGCTGCGAAGGTGCGTGGCATAAACTCGAAGTTAAAGATGATGATCACCGCGATATTGGCAACCGCAACCATCACCCCGGCGAAGAAGTAGCTGTTGAGCCGTTCCGCCTTGCGAAGGGCCAACACACCGATAAAACTACTGATGATAAATAGCATCGCCAGTTCCAGGCGGTCCCCCAGCATGAAGGCCGTCATCAACCCCAACCCCAACGAGCCGATTAAGGCCACCTCTGCGGAGAGGATTGCCACAAACACCAGCGCCATCCCCGCCGCCGGGTACAGGTAGATGCTCGTGCCGTCCCCGCCGACAAGCTGTGCGCTAAGGAGAAAGAGCAGAAAGATCAACGCACCCAACAGCACAAAGCGCGGTTGTTCGTAGAGGTCCGGCGAGAAACGCGAGATATACAGCCCGATAAGCGTAAGCGTGGTCAGGCTCATCATGAAGGCGCGGCCTACGTCGGCCAGCACGGTCGCCCGGCGTTCCTCTGGGGACACATCCAGCACGCCCAACTGTTGTAACGCCTCCATATCCGCCTCGTTCAGGCGGCTGCCTTGCTCTACCACACGCTGCCCCGCCACAAATGTACGTCGCACAACTGGGAAGTTTTCGGCGGCTGTCTGGCGAGCGGCCTCGGTTTGGTCGATATTGATAAAGGTGTTAGGGCGGATGAGATCGGAGATGATGGCCGTTACGACGGCGGTTTCCTGGATGTTGAAGCGCACACTTACCTGGGTGGGCAGGCGCGAGATCACACTGGGTAAATCGGCCTCGCGGATGGACTGCTGCATCACACGTTCCAGCACGTCCATAATCTGCTCATCAACGGAACGCCATGTCTCCTCGTCCATCTCCAGTACATTACGGATCACACCTTCGTCCAGGTCCAGCGCGGTAATGAGGCCCAAGTCTGCAATTTTCTGATCGGTTGCCCCATACGGGTCGCGGCGAATGTTGTTGATAAAGTCGAGAATTTGGCGGGCGAGTTGGGTTTGCTGGCGGGCGACGTTGGCGTCTGGCAGGTCATACACGTCGTCAACGTTGGCGAAGGCCTGCTCTCGCCCCTGTTCGGTGAGGACTTCGCTATCCCAGGAGAGCGACAGCGGAGCGTAGATGTCGCGAGGAGCGACATCTCGCACATCCAATGTGGCGACGGAGCGGTCCAAGAAGAAGGTGTTGAACGACATAATTACCGTCGCGACCCCGGCAAACAGCAACGCGGCCCCCACTACCCCCAATTGGTATATGACCCGCACAGTACGTGCAGGCGGGACGTTGAAACGCTGTTCAACGATCTCTGCGATCCACTCCGACATGGTATTTGCCTACTGGTTTAACTGCTCACGGACAATTTCGTTGACGACCTTGCCATCTGCCTTGCCCTTGACTTTCGGCAGCAACGCGCCCATCACCTTGCCCATTTCCTTGGGGGAGGTCGCGCCGGTAGCTGCGATCACCTCGGCGACAATCGCCTCAATCTCCTCGCGAGAAAGCTGCTCCGGCAAGAAGCGTTCCATGACTTCTAGCTTGGCCTGCTCCTCCGCTACGAGATCATCACGCCCGGCCTCGGCCTTCTCGGAGATGGACTCGCGCAACATCTTCACCTGCTTGTTGATGATATTCGCCACGTCCTCCGCGCTGAGGTCCTTCTGCTGGTCGATCTCAACCTGCTTGATCTCCGCGTTGAGGTTCCGCACCACGTTGCGCGTCACCACGTCTTTTTCCTTCATTGCCGTCTTGAGGGCAACCTTCAAGGCGTCTCTTGGGTCTTTCATAGTTTTCCCTTCTGTCTGTTTTGTGGTCAACAGTTCTGCGACCTATAACTACAGCACAGTATAGCGCATTCAGGGGGGGCGTGAACGGTTATTCTATAGGGCGCAATACGACCGGGTTATCAAATGCCACGCTCAACTGTCCACTCACGAAGGGCGTTACAATCACGCCTATTTTGCCGTAGGGAATGGTGTTGTCTGTGAGGGTGGGTTGCATGGTGCCGTCGACACAGGTAGCTGTCGCCTCGATATAGGTGCTCTCGCCGCTGGGGGCGTCCGGCACGCACAGCGGTAGGGGCGTGTCGTTTACGAAGAACACAAACTCGCTTCCCTGGGCCACCACCCGCACTCGGTTCGTCACCCCGTCTGTCCCCTGGTTAACGGCGTCCGTGGGAATCCAATTGCTAAGGGCGATGCGCCCGGCGGGGGTTTCGCGCCACACGGAGTAGTAGCCGTCGCTGCTGATGTAGAAGATGTAGTACGTCTGCGGGTCTAGCTGACGAAAGACCACGCCGAAACTGTTGTTCAGCGGCCCTTCGAGGGCGGTAGCCTCTACACGGTAGTCAAAGTCACGCAGGGGATACTGCATTGTTGCGCGTAGCGCGTTTGGCGTCCCTGGCGCGAGGAACACGGCCTCCTCAATGGTGAGCTGTAGCTGTTCGTCCACCAGTTCGCTAACATAGCCCCGCCGATCTTCCGTAGACCAGTCCGCAAGGAATACCCCGTCTGTAAAGGTGGTGGCATACAACACCTCACGGTTTGTGGGGACCACAAACGTGAGTACATCCGTGTTGCCACGCAACCACCACACAACGCCCAGGAAAACCGTTGCGCCTATCAGTAGACCAAACCGCCGCATAAGTTGCCGTCCTCGTCACCTGGCTTGTAAATCGCGGGGGATTGTAGCATGCCCACGCCGGATCGTTAACCGATGTCGTCCCAACACGAGCGAATCACCACATCCTGACGGGCGTTGCGCATCACCTGACGATTGTAGAGCAGAATCAACAGGGGGAAAGTCCACAAACCCAGTAAACGCCAGTCACTTGGCACTATCGGCAGGGCATTGAACGCCGCGTTCAGGATGGCGACCACGTAAAAGGTCACGCCGGACACCGCTGCCACCACCAACAAGTGATTGGCGATATACCATACTATCGCCACCACCACGCGGGGCGTTTCGCGATAGATCATCGCCTGTTGGACCGCAACATATGTTAGCATTCGGCCCCGGTGCAGCGGCCACCACACAAAGGTCCACACCACGGGCGCAACCAAAATAAGGAAGGAGATCACCTCGACTGTGGTCAACACGATGCCGCTAAAGCCGACAATCTGCACAATCACCAGCACGGCCAACACCCCCCGCGTTGCTGCTAACATAATCAGCCAGCGCCATGCCCGAACCCACGCCGCCACCGCCCGCGACTGAAAGACGGCTTCGGTTGAAACCAACGACACGGCCACCAACTCGAACAGGTCATGCTGACGTTGGAACACGCGCACACTGGTAACGCCAAACGCTAGAGCGGCAATGTCGAAGATGGGGGTTGCGACCACACTCAACCCGACTGACCACAGCAGGAACTCGTTGAGGGCTTGCCCGCGCACAGACGGCGGCGTGGCGACCACCGATAAGCCGTAGGTCGTCACCAGGAAGAAGGCGATGTTGCGCCACACGACAACGTGATAGACCCGTAAATTGGTGGGGGCGCTGAGGTCGCGCACGGTGCCAGGGTCCAGGCGGTGTAATGGATCATAATAGGCCTGCAATGGTTCCAGCAACGAGAACAGCCGTAGCCAACGAAAACGAGAGATCAGGCGTCTACTCCTCGGTGCCGAAAGATATGTCGAATCGTGACCTGTCGCCGCCAGTGGTACAGCCGCCGTTGCCCGAACCAGGTCAACCACGGCATCAGCATGTAAGGGATCACCGCGAAGGTAAGGCCCAACCGATCTCGAAAGTCCCAAGAGTAACCTGCGTTGATTGCAGATAGGACCTCATCCACCAGGGCGTGTAATCCCAAACTCCCGTAAACGACAGCCGCACCCATCATCCCCTGTAAGAACAAGATGGCGACCAAGCCCAGGCCCAGGATAGACCAGGTGGTCGCGTTGGAGTTATAACGGGCTGCTACGGACGCAGCATAGGCGTTCATCATATCCAGCCGCCAGAACGGTTCTCCCAGGAATTGCACGAGGAACACAATGCCTGCAATCATACCAAAAAGAATCGCAAACCAAAACGTTTCATCCATGAGGGCATTCCCCATTTCGTCCTCGTACAACAGTATCCCGAAGCCGGTAACACCCAACACGAGCAACATCCCCACCGCGACCAGCCGCCCGGCCCACATGAACACCATAATCCGCCAGGCGCGAACCCGTGCCAGCGCCAGACGAGCGTCCACGTAGGCACTGGTGTCTACCGTCGAACTTCGCAGCAGGTCGTATAGGGTGCCGCTTTGCGTGTCCGCCCGGATGCTGTTCACCGCGTAGAAGACCGTGAAGAAGTCTACCAGGGTAAACATGAACGTCATCAGCCCGCCGGCCCCCATGATGTAGACAAATGACACTTGAAACCAGTAGTAGTCATCACGGAAGCTCGGCTCATACAGCCACAGAAACAGCACCAACGGCACAATCCCTGCTGCCAACATGATCCAGAAGGCAATCCACGTAAAGCGGATGGTCCCCGGCGCACTGCGCCCACCACGCACATGACGCACAGTGTAGGACAGCATCGGATTTTGGGCGTCTAAGTTGGTGTAGGGGCTGGTTCGGCGGAACAACATCGGGTGTTACTCCTGGTCTGTTAGTTCGGGTAGTGAGTTGAGTATCCGTTGGGCTTCCGTCTGGAAGGGACCCCCGTCTGCGATAAGTGTGGTTAGCAGTTCACGCGCCTGTGGGTCGTCGGGTACCCGTCCAAGTAGGATACGTGCCTTGTAGTAACGGGCGCGGGGGTTGTCTGGAGCCAGCGATAGCGCCTCGTCAATCATGGCCTCACCACCCTCGGTATCCCCTAACACACTATACGCCCAACCCATCCCCGCCAGCAAATCGGGATCAGTCGGGTTGTTGCGGAGCGCCCCACCAAGGGCCATCAGCCCATCCCCGCCAAGGTTATAGGCTTCCTCGGTGTAGAAGGCGGTGAGTAGCGCCTGAAATTGTGGGTCGCCCCCGCTGAAGTCCACCGCCGCCTGGAGCCAATACTGAGCCTGTTCCACGTCACCGACCAAGCGGTAGGCCGTGCCGAGTTCTGCATATAGCACAGGGCTTTCTGGCGAGAGGGCTACTGCCTGAATCATCGCGTTGAGCGACCCCGCGTAGTTCTTTTGGTGGCGCTCGTGTAGTGCTTGGAAAAACCGAACCTGCGCATCGTTCGGGGCTAACGCCACCGCACTCTCGATGGCGATGCTGCCGTCTTTGCCGCGTTCGTTCTGCACAAGGCTCAGGTAGGCCAAAGCTTCGGGGAGTGGGTCGCCGTTGTTCCCCAGGTAGATGGCGTTGGCATAGCTGAAGGCCAGTTCCGCGAAAGTCCACTCGGCGCGGTCAATCAGCGTCAACCCGACGAGAATCGGTAGGCCGACAGTCGTCGTGAGGTTGTCGTCGCGGTGTTCCAACAGTGTGACCCGCACGGCACGGGCGGTTTGTTGGTAGGTGGGGTCCAGCGCCGCCCGCCGCAGATATGCCTCTGCCGCGTCTGGGTCGTAGAGCGCCAGCGTGAGGCCGAGGTTGTAGTTAGTCCAGGGATCTTCCGGGCGAAGCGCAACCAGGCGTTCTAGTGTGTTGATAGCAGCCCGCCAGTCGCCGCCGGTGATGTAGGCTGCTGCGAGCGACCGCAGCAAAAGTGGGTCATCGGTTGGACCCTGTTGCCAGTGGTAGATCGCCTGTTGCATGTCGCCCAACCGCGCCCACAGGTCCCCGGCCTGCTGGTGGCGTGCAGGTGTCCACCCGGTTTCTACGGCTAATGCTTCCAGATGATACAGCGCCTGGACGGGCCGCTGGGCGCTGTCGTCGTTTGCTGCGACCAAGCGCCGTTCTGGGCTGAGGGTGGGCAGTACCGGTGTTGGTATGAGCAGAGAGGTCCCCAACATCCACCAGAGCAGCACCACTGTCGCCAGGGCAAATGCTCCACCGAGCAGTCGTTTACGCCTGATCACCAGCCGGGGCATCCAACGCGCTACGGACAACCTTCTCTACCTCAGCAGATGTGAACGGCTTAATCAGGTAGCTGTGAATCCCCTGTAGCTTCCCGATGAGGCGGTTTGCTGGGTCGCCGTAGGCGGTAATGACGATCACGGTTGGCATGTCTTTATCGTTTTTCTTCCAGTCTCGCAGTTCCTCTAACATCTTCCACCCGGTCATGTCTGGCAGGCCGATGTCCAGCAACAAAATCTGCGGCGGTTGCGCCTTGATGCGCTCTAGTGCCTTTGCCCCATGCGAGACGGATTCCGCCTGCATCCCGGCGCTTTCCAGTGTTGCCTGAATGACCTCGGCCAGTTCTTGCGTGTCCTCAACGATGAGGATGCGGGGCTTTTCTTTATCTTTGTTCTTGGCGACTGCGAGTTTTGCTTGTGCCTCTGGGGTGGGGGCTGCGGGAATCGTTTCGTCAGTTGCTAGGGTGCTGTTTTCTCGTTGGGATCTGGTGTCGTTGCCGTCCTTACTCTCCACGTCGGAGCGTAACGTCCCGGTCTTCGATGTGGGTTGGTTGGCTCGTGTGACATGATGAAGCGTTGTGGTTTCCTGCTTGGTCCACCCCTCGCGAGCGTTACGCCCCTCAGCATAGCCCTCTGCCCGCTCGTGTAAAACCGCGTTTTTCTCGCTCTTGCTCATGATAATTGCCCTCATGGCTGCTACCCAGCCGTTCTGAATAATGTCCAATTACAGTATAACATGGAATGAAGCTTCTGGAGATAAAGGCTTAAGCATGGAGATGTTGTGTTGGCGCGACACAGCGGGACAATTGTACCACGCCAATTGGGGCGTCACTGTTGTTGCGTGTCCTTCTTCGTTGCGTTGTTCATCGTCCCAACCAACAATCCGATGAGCAACCCAGCCATTGCACCAACGGTCAAGCCTAACGTGAAGTATTGGCGCTTCACCTGACGAATCCCGGTAACGCGCTCCACCAGTTCGTTGACCTGATGTTGCAGGCGTTGGGTGATGTCGTTGAGGTCCCGCTCATTGCGTCCACTGCCGTTTGACTTTAACCGTTCGCGCAGTTTGTCTTGCACGTTCCTGTTGTTTTCGGCCATGTTTCCCTGCTCTCAATGTGTGTTGCGTTTCGCACCATTTTCATTGTATCACAGCTACTCACAAGTGCGCGTCACCATCTGGGTGCATTTCAAGTTAGTGCGCTCAAGCGGCCTGCCAGAGTGAGTGAAAGAGCCAAATATTTTGTTTGGCGCTAGTATCCTGAGGAATGTAGCCATCCCCAAACGTTAGAAAATCAAGCGATGTGCGTTTCCCCGGCCACCAAACTGGGTTATCCTACGTATAGATAGTGTGACGATACCTGGAGAACGAAAGGAAAACCGACCAACGATGCCACGCCAACTGAAAATCGCTGCGGTGCAGATGAACGCCGAACCCGCCCCTAAAGCCGACCGCCTGGCACGCGCCGCGACATGGGTTGCGGCGGGTGCAGCAGATGGTGCACAGCTTGTCGTTCTGCCAGAGTTGTTCAACACCGGGTACGAATATCACGAGAATAACTACGCGCTCCCCGAACCCATTGACGGTGAAACCGTTACCTGGATGAAGGCCCAGGCCGCCCAACACAAAGTTCACCTGGCCGGGAGCCTGCTCCTGTTGGACGGGCGCGATGTGTACAACAGCCAGATTCTCGTTGCGCCGGATGGCCGCCGCTGGCGCTACGACAAGAATTATCCCTTTGCCCACGAACGCGCCTACTTCCGCGATGGTACCGAGGAGATGGTGGCCCACACGGACATCGGCAAACTCGGCATGATGATCTGCTGGGACTACGCCCACCCAGAGCTGTGGGCACGCTATGCTGGTAAGGTCGATGCGATGGTGATTACCAGTTCCCCGCCAACCTACACCCAGTTTCAACTCACGATGCCGAACAATCAAAAGGTGGATTCACGGGCGCTGGGGCCAATAATAAATCGCACCTTCACCGGAGAACGGCCCTTTGGCGCGGACCTGGACGAACAATTGGCGTGGCTAGGCGTACCGGGGGTGAACACCAGCGGCTCGGGGACGTTCCGTAGCGCGTTACCCCGTCCGCGTATCTCGGCAGCGATTTACCTGTTGCTGCGCCCGGACCTGTGGCAGTTTATCAGCCGGGGTGAGGAGATCGAGATGACTGCCGGGTACTACAACGAGACAAAGATTGTTGGGGCAGGCGGCACCCCGTTGGCACGGGTCGCGGCAGGGGAGGGTGTCACCATGGCGACGGTCGAACTGGCAGACGAGATGCCCCCTACACCGACCGCGCCCCAGCCGGAAATCCCCTACGCCAACTCGACCTACTTCTTTATCGACTACTTCGCCCCGGCGCTAATGGACACGCTCTATCGCGATGGCATCCGCCAGCAGTGGGGGCAGAAGATGGCCCCCTTCCAGCGCAGCATCCGCTGGAGTGTGGTGTTGGGGTTGGGGGTGTTGGCCGTCGTCGCCGCGATTCTACGCGGGATTGGGCAGTTGGCCGGGGGGCGCAAGGGAGGGAAGTTGTAACGGCTAGGGTGTTTCCAGCTTGTAGCCGACACCCCACACCGTTTCGATCTGCGGCGTCATGCCTTCTAGCTTGTGCCGCAGGTGCGCGACGTGCATGTCCACGGTGCGCGTCTCCCCGGCGAAGTCGTAGCCCCACACGATGTTCAGCAACTTCTCGCGGCTAAAGACGATGCGCGGGTTCTGTGCGAATGCCAGCAACAGGTCGAACTCCTTCAGGCGCAGGTCCACCGAGGCACCGTCTACGGTCACGGCGCGTCGTTCGGGGGTAATCGTCAGGTTTCCGTGGGTGATCGCGTCGCTGGCCTCCGTTATGTCCGCCGTGTCGCGGCCTGTGCGCCGCAAAATCGCCCGGATACGCGCCACGAGTTCACGCGGGTTGAAGGGCTTCGTCAGGTAGTCGTCTGCGCCGAGTTCCAGCCCCACAATCTTGTCAATGTCATCACTGCGGGCCGTCACCATGATAATCGGCACATTCGACGTTGCCCGCACCCGCTTGCACACCTCCCACCCGTCCACCTCCGGCAGCATCAAATCCAACACGATCAGTGTCGGCTCGTCTGCCGCGATCATGTCCAGCGCGGTTTGGCCGTCGTTGGCGCTGACGACCGTGTATCCCTCCTGTTCGATGTACATCTGCGACAGTTCAATGATGTTGGTGTCGTCATCCACAATGAGAATCGTCTGGAACATGATGGCTCCTGGTTATGTGGCCTGATGGGCGGCGCTCTGGCCGCCCGGTTCGTGCTGCTGATTTAGAAGGGGCGGGTCTGCGTCCAGTAGATCAGGGCGACATTCTGGTCACAGTTGGACGGGAAGGAGAACGAGAACGGCTGTGAGATCTGCGTGCCGCCCTGCGTTTCGAGGATCACCGTGTAGGCGCGTCCGTTGATCTGGCTGTCCACTACCACTTCATAGCCTCCGTCGCCATAGGCCCCGGCGTTCCCGCTGATGGCGCTACGCTCGTCTGTCTGCGAGCCGCCTTCCACAACGATGATCCGAATCCCATCCAGGCCGATGCCGTTCTCGTTCACGACCTGCCCGGCAACCGCCTGGAACGCGCAACCCTGGGCGTTGGTGGTGTTCGGCGCGAAAACGACCTGCCCACCCCGCACCGTGAACGGGAACGGGGAGCGCGTCACGGTGGGGGTTGCCGACGGGATGTTTGATGTGGGCGACGGCGTGAAGGTGTTCGTCGGGGTGGGGGTATCCGTCACGGCGGGGGTTGCCGTCGGGGTGGGTGTGTCCGTAATGGTGGCCGTCGTCGTGATCGTCGGCGTTAGTGTCGCGGTGAGGGTGGGCGTTAGCGTGATCGTTGGGATCGGCGTGAAGGTCGGCGGGAGCGTGGGGCGGGGTGTGTTCAACGGCGTGAAGGACGGGAGCGGGGTGATAGTGGGAACCTGAGTTGGGAGCACCCCAACATCCTGATTGCGGCTGGTGTTGTAGAGGAAAAAGCCACCACCAACCAGCGCGACCAGCGTGAGCACGATCAGTAAGCCTGTGAGAATGTTCGCCGTTCGTCCCATGTAGATGCCCTCTCCTATGTCGTTCGTCTGCCGAAAAAGTCTAGCCAGCGGGTCAGCATCAGGAAAACACCTGTTGGCTCATGACCGTACTGTGTACATGACAAACTAAAAACTGATGACTAATTATCTAGCGGTTGATTTCGATAATCGCGCTGTCGTTCAGGGTCGTAAGCCAGTCGTTGAACACGACCTGCGCCACCTCTGCCTGTTTCGCGGGGGGCAATGGCAAATCGTCAAAGGCCAACGTCTCGATGATATGCCAGCCAAGCCGCGTTGCAACGGGGGCCGATACCGTCCCCGGCTCCTGCGAAAAGGCCACCTCCGCCACGACGGGTTCTAACAGACTGCCCTCCGCAAACCAACCGAGATCACCGCCCTGGTCGCGGGTTGTGACATCTCGTGAATATTCGGCGGCGAGGTCTACGAAGCGCTCCCCCGCAATCAACCGCGCTCGAATTGTAGCCGCCTGTTCACGGGTGTCCACCAGGATATGCCGCGCTTGTACCTGCGGCGTGTTTTCCTGGGCAGCATCCCCCACCACCACATCCCGCACCCCCGTGCTAATTAACTGGCTGCGTAACTCATCGCGCAGGCGCTCCTCTGTGTAGTTGTTTTCCGCCAGCCATGCCGCCCAGTCGCGCCCGTTCTCCTGGGCGATTGCCCGCAGCGCGTCCACCTCAGCGTTAAGCTGCTCGTCCGTGACCGTCACGCCCAGGTCGGCGGCGGCTTGCTCGACAAGCACCTGGTTAATCAACTCGCTGAGGACCGCGTTGGCAAGCGCCTCCTCATCGGCTACGGCATTCATCTGCCCGCGCCGCGTCGCCAGCGCCTCGTTAAACACCGCCGCCGAGATGTCCTGCCCGTTCACCACCGCCACCACATCCTCTGGGGCGGTTTGCGCCTCCCCTTGCGGTGGTTCGGTCGGCTCCATAGCGACAGTCGTCGGTTGTGTTTCGCTCTGGATGGCCTCTGTTGCCGGGGGGGCGGGTTCTGTGGCGGCCCCCCCGCAGGCGGCCAGGGCGCTACTAACCAGCAACAACAGCATTAGATTGCGTAGACGCACGCGGTTTCTCCCTCATGAACACGGTGAATATCAAGCACGAGTATTATCCCGTACCTGTGGCGGTCGTGCAAGGCGCGGGGGATGGTACGATACGACCCATACGTGATTTATCAGCGATTTTGTGCCTGTGTAGATTGTGCATTTCGCCGTACAGCCCTTTATAATGGACGATAAGACAATCCAAATTGATGAAAGGTAGCATCACATGGACAACCATATCAACCTTGGTAAAGCAATTTCCTACATATTTGATGACCCGGACTGGCTGGTTAAAATCGGCATTATGCTGGCGATGAATGTCGCCTTCGGGATGTTGGCGGTTATCCTGGTGGGGTTCGTGTTCTACGCCGCGCAGATGGGTTGGCTACTCGAATTGATCCGCAATATGCGCGTCGGTGATGAAAATCCGATGCCCGCCTGGAACAACTTCGGCGACAAGATTCAGTTGGGGCTGGGGCCGCTCGGCGCGACGATTGTTTACTCCGTGATCCCTGGTATTCTAGGATGTATGCTGTTTGCCACGGCCATCTTTGCGGGGGCTGCCAGCGAGGAGGCGGCGGGCGTCTTTGGCTTGGGTGTCATCTGCCTGCTGTTCCCGCTGTTGTTGGCCTATGCGGTGGTTTTCGGGCTAATGTTCACCGTTGGGACGATCAACTACAGCCGCACGGAGAGCATTTCCGCCTACTTTGACTTCAACGGAGTGTTGTCAACTGTCCGTGAACATCAACAACTCACGATTACCTATGTTGTGTGGGTAGTGGTGGTCAATGTTGGCTTGAGTTTGGCGGGTAGCACTGGGATCGGTGGGTTGCTGGCGGGTGCGTTCGCGACGCCCATTCTGGGGCATCTGCTTGGGCAGTATGCGTTGGCGTTGGCGGGTGGCAAGAAGAAGAAGTTCGCCCCAGCGGAATAGCCTACCTGTGAACCCTTAGCCC
>CAYWZS010000046.1:0-30290 GCA_964462905.1 uncultured Anaerolineaceae bacterium | reverse complement strand
GGGCAAGGAAGGTGTTGTTTGCTCGTCGCCACGGTTCAACGGAGCCTGGGCTGCTGTCGGCTCGAACTCAATCCAGCCGTAGCCGGGGAAATAAACCTCTACCCAGGTATGGGCGTCACGCTCGCGGACGATGTACTGGCTGCCGTCCCAGTCCCCCTCGGCGAACCCCGCCGCCATACGGGTAGGGATACCCTGTGAGCGCAACATCATCACCATAGAAGAAGCGTAATAGTTACAGTAGCCCTCGCGGTAGTCGAACAGGAACCAGTCGATAGGATCCTGGTTGATGGGCGGTTGGGGGATTGTCTCGTTGTAGACCATGTTGGTTCGCAGCCAAGTTTCGATGGCTTTGGCCTTATCGTAGGGGGTGACGGCACCCGCCTGGTTCACAATCTCCTGGGCCAGCGCCAGTGTGCGCCCGGTCACGGAGGGTGGCACATACAACTGCGATTCGGTGATCCAGGCCGGGTAATCTGTGGGGGCAGCGTTGAGTTGCGAGGCAGTTGCTGTCGTCATGAGGCTGGTGGCGGTGTAGGTGTCATTGCGCTCTAGGATGTGGAAGGGACGAATGACGTACAGGTTGGCGACGGCTTCTGCGGGGTCGAGATAGCGCAGGTCCGAACGGACGCCAACGCTCACAGACGCAGGTTGTGGCGCGGCGTAGACGAGCCGCGACGCACTCAAGCCCAGGGTGAACCGTTGCTCGACGGGGACACGGGCGGTATCCGCTGTTGCGCTGGTTTCTATGTTAACAGGCGTATCTAAGTACGGAACGCGCTTCATTGCCTGGGAGGTCCAGTTGCCCTGGTTGTAGGTATCGTAGACGCGGCTGCGCCAGTAGTAGCGGCGTTCATTGGGCGCACGTACCTGCATCACCACCTGGTCGCCGAGTTGGATCGCGCCACTGAGCGCCAACGAATCGCCGCCGTAGTAGTCCGCCGTTACGGGGCCGTAGGCGTCAATCGTGCTGAACAGCCGATTCCAGACCTCGCTCACCTGCTGGAAGGGGTCCGCCTGCATGAACTCCTGAAAACGGTCCAGGCGTTGTTGCAGGTCGTTGTTGGGGATTGACCAACCCCCGGCGACGACCAACAGGGCCAGCAACGCCCCGACGAGGTTCACCTGCCAACGTACCCGGCGCGGCACCCGTAGCCCGCTGGTGTACCACTCCCACTCTTGCGCCTCCAGGTGGGACCGCACGGACAACAGCAGGCCCAGGAACAGGAACATAACGACGTAAGGGTTGAGATTGCTGTTTCCGTTATAGTAGACCGTGTTTGTGAGCAGGATTAGCCCGGGCGGCATCAGCACACGGAACAATCGATCCACACGGAACAGGTGCCAGGCGACGTTGTAGCCCAGGAACCAGAACAGGGTCGCCACCAGCATCGTGAACACAAGATCGTCTGGGTTGACGCCCTCATTGGCAGCGGCAAAGGCCCACAGCACCACCCGGTTGAACACCTCATAGGCCCCAGAACGCAGGCCACCGGGTTGGTTGAGCGCGGCGACCAGCAACACGAAAACACCGCCGTAGATGCTACTCATCATGAGCGCCAGTAACTCGTTATACTGGCTGCGTGCCAGCAGAAAGCCGAAGCCCAGGCTGAGGCCCAGCACGGGCAGCACAATTCCCATATCCAGCGGCCAGTCCGCTGCCCAGAGCGAGAGCGCCGGCATCAGCAGAACCCCGAGCGCGACCAGCAGGGTGATGAAGTCGCCCCGGCCAAACAGCCTTTCCCAGCTAATGCGGGCGCGTTCGGCCAGGCGCGACCAGCGATCCTGGCCCGGCACACGGGCGTTACGGTTATGAGTTGGGGCAGCACGCATAGGCGAGTGTTCCTGTGTCGTGAGTGGTTACCTGCATTGTATGGGTGAGCATACACGAACGGCAACCGACGACTTCACAACGCTTGTAAAGGTTCTATAATGAGCTTATCCCAGGTAGGCAACGTGGTCGCGGTTCTTCGGAACTGAGGAAAGTCCCCACTCCACAGGGCAGGGTGCTGGCTAACGACCAGTCGGGGTAACCCGAAGGCAAGTGCAACAGAGAGTAGACCGCACCGCCGCGAGGTGGTGTAAGGGTGAAAGGGTGGTGTAAGAGACCACCGGCGCTGGTGGTGACATCGGCGGCCAGGTAAACCCCACTCGGAGCAAGGCGAAACCGACGCCACGGGGCGGCCCGTCCCGCGTCAGGTACGCTGCACGAGGCGGGCGGTAACGTCCGTCCTAGATAGATGACCACGCACGACAGAATGGGGCTTATCGTCCTGCCTGGGACACACCTAAACCCATTTCACACAGGGGGAAATCACATGGGCGTGATAGACAAGTACAACGCACGGGTAAACGTAACAGAATCGCTACTGTGTGTGGGATTAGACGCCGATATGGGGCGGATTCCGGCGCGGTTCCACGACGCGGCGCACCCGCAATTTGCGTTTAACCAGTGGATTATCGAACAGACGCACACGGTCGCGAGCGCGTATAAGCTCAACATCGCGTTCTACGAGGCACGCGGCGCGGCGGGTTGGGACGAGGTAGCGCGGACGACGGCCTATCTGCGGGAACGGTACCCCGACATCTTTCTGATCTGTGACGCTAAACGTGCCGACATTGGCAACACGAACCGGGGTTACGTGACAGCGATCTTTGATGAATTGGGGTTCGACGCGATCACGCTGCATCCGTACCTGGGGCGGGAGGCGCTGGCTCCGTTTTTGGAGCGTGTGGACAAGGGTAGCATTATCCTGGTGGCAACATCAAACCCAGGGGCGAGCGAGTTCCAGGCCGTGACGGACGGGGAGGGTCAGCCGTTGTGGGCGCGGGTGTTGGCGTCCGTAGCGAATGACTGGAACACGCACGGGAGCTGTATGGCGGTGGTCGGGGCGACGACGCCGGCGGTGTTACGGCAGGCGCGGGAGATTGCGCCGACACTCCCATTTCTGGTGCCGGGGGTGGGCGCACAAGGCGGGGACGCGGCGACAGTGCTAAAGATGGGCGCGGACGCTAACGGGCGCGGGCTAATCGTCAACGTGGCGCGGGGAGTTATCTTCGCGGACGATCCGGGCGTAGCGGCGCGGGCGTTTGCGGAGGACTTGAAGATAGACAGCAGACACTTATAAATGTCAGCCAGCAGCCAACAAAAATACCCAACCAAACAGGCTAGAGAATGCTGCAACAAATAACAGCAAACCGTCTATACCACCCCGACGATTTGCGTAAGGTTTAAGTTCTTTTTGTCCACTAATGACTTTTGCTTCGCCATTGAAATTGACTTTTGCTTTCCCTTTGCCCATTTGCAAGCGCAGTACATCATTTTTGCTTGTCATGCGATCGCCGAGTTTCACTGCGAAAAAGCCGACAATCCCCAGAATGAGAACACCCGCCCACGCGATTAGAGCAGTGGTAGGTGTCTGACGGGTCATCGTTACCTGTAGATTTTCTTCCCGTTCCAGTGACCATCCTGAACGAGTGAGCATCAATACGGCATCCTCAAGGGCTTCTTTTGCATCTTGTTTCGACCTGATTTCTGAATATTCCATAATAATCAAAACTATTCTTACGTGTATATTTTGAATCTACCTTAAGAATGCCAACTTTACAATTACATAAAGCATTTCAATTTATGGATTGAGATTTGGCCTACAACCTTACGATACTGCGCGAAACAACTGCCCCGGTTACAGTGCCAATAACTACAACGCATCTACCCGTTTGACCATTGCGACCAGCGTATTGTAGATAATCGGGCAGATTTTCGCGCCCTCGATGTAGGTGTCGATTAGCCAGCGGAAATCCGTTAGTTCGGGGTAAGCTCGGCAGGTTTCCGGGCGAGCCTTATAGACGCTACAGCGTTTTCCGTTTAGGAAGGCGCATGGGCTGTGTTTGAAGCGTCGCCACTCCCCTATCTCGGCACAGTTCTCGTCGGTGAGGTACTGGTCGTGTATCTCGTTGATGGGTATATCAATATGGGCAGAGAGCGTTTCTACATCGCTCGGGGTGACGTGGACCTGTAGCCGCGCACAACAGTTGCCACAAGCCGTACAGTCAATCGCGTCACGAATCGGCGCGGACACCTCCGCCACAATGCGGTCTACCTCGGCATCGGAGATTTCCTCGTAGATTTCGAGCATGTGGCCCATGACCTCGAAGGCATCCCAGTTTTCATCGGTCAGGCGGGCAATCTTCGATAGGTCGGTGACGAGATCATGGGGTCGCTCAGTCATGCGTTCACCGCCAGTGCTTTAATCGCGTTCCAGTCCGGCATATTGGTGACGTAGCCCTTGGCGTCGTACTTCAACGGGGCCATAAGTTTTTCCCAGGCGTTAGCGTCTAAGCGAGCCGTATCCACTACGTCTTTTGTTTGGAAGGTGGGTTTGTACCAACAGGTGTTCTCGTCGTACTGGGAACACACATCTGGGCGGCGGTCGGTGCCGAACACGGTACAGAGCGATGTCTCTTTGTCCAGAAAGCGGCAGTCCTGGCGGACGGCGACGAACCAACCGCCGTAGGACTTCACGTAGATTTCCATGCTGCGGAAGTTGAGGATGTAACGGATGTAGTCCATTTCCTCGTAGCTGTTGGGGACCGGGTACGGCAGGATGACCATCTGGCAACAGGGGGCTGCACAGTCCGCGCAGGGGTGGTCGTCATCAAGTTGGCCGAAGCCCGCGCCGATATTGTCGATAGGAACAAAACTCATGAGGGGGAACCTCGAATAACCGGGTTTTTCACATTTTAGCCGGGTTGGGGTTACAGCGCACACGCAGATTGACAGAATCTTCATAAAATCTAAGGACATAAGGCATAGATTCGGACGGCATCCCCTGAAAAGTCCGGCAAAGGTGTGTAGAATATGAGACGAGTTAACTCAAGAACAAGCGTAAGGAATGTAATGGCAAGCACAAATGGCACATCAGTATTGGAGTACAACGCTCGTATCGGCATTGATGCGATCTTCAACCCGAAGGCCGTCGCGGTTGTGGGGGCGACAGAACGCCCGAATACCGTCGGGCGGACGATCTTCTACAACTTGATTACCAGTCCCTTTGGGGGTGTGGTCTACCCGGTGAACCCGGGACGTCCGAGTGTGTTGGGCGTGAAGGCGTACACGTCGATTTCGGACTGTCCCGGCCCGGTGGACTTAGTGGTGGTCGTCACGCCAGCTAAGACAGTTCCGGGGATTATTCAGGAGGCGGTGGACCACGGGGCTAAGGGTGCGATTATCATCTCGGCGGGCTTCAAGGAGGCCGGGCCAGAGGGGGTCGCGCTGGAGAAGGCGGTGATGGACATTGCCCGGGGTAAGATGCGGATCATCGGGCCGAACTGTTTGGGCGTGATGAACCCGGTTGGCGGCATGAACGCGACATTCGCAGCGGCGATGGCGAACAAGGGCAACATCGGCTTCTTAAGCCAATCTGGGGCGATGTGTACGTCGGTACTGGACTACAGCTTTGAGGAAAACATCGGCTTTAGCGCGTTTATCTCAGTGGGGTCCATGTTGGACCTGGACTGGGGCGACCTGATCTACTACTTGGGCGACGACCCCAACACCGAGGCGATTGTGATTTACATGGAGGCGGTCGGCAACGCCCGCTCGTTCCTGTCCGCAGCGCGCGAGGTGGCGTTGAAGAAGCCAATTATTGTGGTGAAAGCGGGGCGTACCAAGGCGGCAGCGCAGGCAGCGGCATCGCACACGGGTTCGCTGACGGGGTCTGATGAGGTGCTGGACGCTGCGTTCCGGCGTGTGGGTGTGTTGCGTGTAGACAGCATCTCGGACATCTTTTACACGGCGGAGGTGTTGAGCAAGCAGCCACGCCCGAAGGGTAAGCGCCTGACGATCATCACAAATGCGGGGGGGCCGGGGGTATTGGCGACAGACTCACTGATTCGTGACGGGGGTGAACTGGCCCCGGTTTCCGAGGAGACTATCGAGAAGCTAAACAAGATTCTGCCGGCCGCATGGAGCCACGCTAACCCGATTGACGTACTGGGGGACGCAACGCCGGAAGCCTACGCGAAAACGCTGGAGGCCGCTGCCGAGGATCCAGACGCGGACGGCCTGCTGGTGATCCTATCGCCACAGTCCATGACGGACCCCACGCGAACGGCTGAGTACCTGAAGCCCTACGCGAAGATCGGTAAGCCGGTGATCGCAAGCTGGATGGGCGGCGCGGAGGTGCGTGAGGGGGCGCAAGTTCTGGCACAGTCGGGCATCCCCAACTTCCCCTTCCCAGACACAGCGGTACGGCTGTTCAACTACATGTGGAAGTACAACTACAGCCTGCGTGGGTTGTACGAGGTGCCCAACCCAGCGGAGGACGCCGACGGTTACGACCGCGAGACGGCCCAGCGAATCATCAACGCGGTGCGCTCACAGGGGCGCGAAATCCTGACGGAGACGGAATCTAAGGAAGTGCTGGCGGCCTACGACATCCCAACGATTCCAAATGTCATCGCGCAGCGTGCTGAGGCAGCCGTGGCGGCGGCTGACGAGATGGGCTACCCGGTGGTGGTAAAGCTCAACTCGGAGACGATCACGCATAAGACGGATGTGGGCGGTGTGCGGCTGAACCTGCAAAACGGGCAAGATGTGGCGGACGCCTTTAACGCCATCCAGCGTAATGTGGCGGAACAGTATGGCGAGGCGGACTTCAACGGCGTATCCGTACAGCCGATGATTAAGCTGGACGAGGGGTATGAGTTGATCGTCGGGAGTTCGTTGGACCCGCAATTTGGCCCGGTGTTGCTGTTCGGCTCCGGCGGGACGCTGGTGGAGGTGATACAGGATAAGGCATTAGCCCTCCCTCCGCTAACGACGACACTTGCCCGGCGTATGATCGAGCAGACGAAGATCAGCAAGGCGCTGAAGGGCATTCGTGGGCGTGGTGCGGTGGATATGGAGTTGTTAGAGAAGATTATTGTGCGCTTCGGCCAGTTGGCGGCGGAGAACCCGTGGATTGCAGAGATGGACATCAACCCGTTGTTTGTCTCGGAGGGTCGAATTGTGGCGCTAGATGGGCGGGTGGTGCTACACCCGGCAGACACGGACATGGCGACAGTGCCAGAACCCGCTATCCGCCCCTATCCCAGCCAGTACGAGTCCGAGTATACGGCGGATGACGGGATGCTCATCGTGCGACCTATTAAGCCGGAGGACGAGCCAATGGCGGTAGACTTCCACGAGTCGCTCAGTGAGCAGACCGTGAAGCTGCGCTATATGTACAACTTCCCGCTAGAGCAGCGCATCACGCATGATCGGCTGGCGGCGCTGACGTATGTGGACTACGACCGTCAGATTGCGCTGGTTGCCATTGAGCCGGGCAGCGATAAGGACAAGATGGTCGCGGTGGCACGGCTCAAGTATTTATCTGGGACGAAGGAGGTCGGTGAGTTCAGTATTCTTGTGTCTGATGAATACCAGGGTAAGGGGCTGGGGAGCCACTTGCTCGAGAAGCTGTTGGAGATTGGCAAGCAGGAGGGTGTGAAACGCGCCTTCGGCAAGCTACTCATCAAGAATATCCGCTCGGTTGAGTTCTTGCACAATTTCGGCTTCACAACTGCGCCGTTGGAGGGCGAAGAGGGGGTGTTGATCGGCATGAAAGACCTCTAGGCACCGGTCATTCTAATGCGAATCTTCTTTTGAAGTGTGGTGAAAAATACCCCGAATGCGTTATATATAGTGTTGGCTACGTTTTATTGGGACATCACCACACGATCGAAGGGGACACGGCCAACATGCAGATAACGGGCAAGCGCATCGTGCTAACGGGCGCGGCGAGCGGCATTGGACGGGCGCTACTGCACCATTTAGCCTACTACGATGCGGAGATTATCGCCGCAGACCGCGACACGGCGGGCCTGGGGGAAGCGTTGCGTGCGCCGGAAAATATGAAGGCATCGTTAACCCCTTTTGTGTGCGACTTGTCCTCACAGAGCGGCACAGATGAGTTGTTCGCGCACGCGCTGGCGACGTTGGGGGGGATCGACATTTTCATTGCAAATGCTGGCTTCGCCTACTATGAGCGGCTGCAAGATGCGGACTGGTCACGGGTTGTGGCAATCTACAATGTAAATACCTTCTCGCCAATTTACAGCGCGGTGAAGATGGCGGAACTCAACCCAGATAACCGTTATCTCACGGTAGTGACAGCGTCGACAATGGCACATTGGGGCATGGCAGGGTACGCGCTATATAGCTCAACCAAGGCGGCGCTGCATCGTTTTGCGGATGCCTATCGTGCGGAAATCCCCCCGAACGGCCAACTAATGCTAGTGTACCCGATTGCGACCAAAACGCAGTTCTTCGATGAGGCGAATGCCCCTCAAATCCCACCGATGCAGTCTGCTGCTGCCGTTGCCAGTGCGGTTGTGCGCGGGATTGAGCGGGACGCGCAGGCGGTGTATCCGTCGTTAATCTGGCGGATTTCGGTGTTTCTCAATCATTTGTTGCCGATCTTCAAGCCGGTTGCCCAGGGGCAGTACCGGGACGCATTGGAGGACCACACGCGCTAACCTGATGGCGGTATCGTGTTTCGATGTGTGCGTGATACAACAGCTTGGCAGCGCATCGGCAACCGCGCTGCATGGGTCCACTTAGCCTCTACTTATCTCTTTTCTGTTATAGTAGCTAACCTACAGACTTTCGGATCGGCACCGCCCCCCTTGCAGCGTTGTCGGCTCGTTGTCGTGTCTGTGGCTTGTGTTGATTTCTTGTGCTACGGAGGCCCCCCTTGCAACTGACCGGACTACTGGACACGCTGCGGGAAACCCCCGCCTACCAGAATTTGCTTGCCTACCTGAACGGCGACCCGAGCGACCAGGATATTGCGTTGGGGTTGCTGCGGGCGGCCCGTCCATTCGTTTTGGCCGCGCTGGCGACGGATTGGCCCGGCCCGGTGATCTACGTCACGGCACGCCCAGACGACGCCTACAACGCCGCTGAGCAGCTCCCGGTTTGGATGGACATGGAGCGGGTCACGCGCTTCAACGAGCCGACCGCCGCTTTCTACGAGCGGTCGGCGTGGGGTGAGGGTGCCATCAGTGGGCGGATGACGGCGTTGGCGGCGTTGATAGATGCCGACCAGGGGGGGGATGTGCCGGTGGTGGTTGTATCTGGACGGGCGTTGATGCAACGGACGATGCCCGCGAACACTTTCCGCCAGGCAACGCTCATGCTGGAAAGGGGCGGGATACAGGACCTCAACAAACTGTTGGAGGCGCTTTCTGGCATGGGGTACAACGGCGCATCGCTGGTGGTGGAGCCGGGGACATTTAGCCGTCGCGGGGGAATCGTGGATGTGTACCCGGTGACCGCGACGGAACCAGTACGGGTGGAGTTCTTCGACGACGAGATTGACAGTATCCGCGCGTTTGAGCCGGACACACAACGGTCTACGGAGCGGGTGTCCTCGGTAGTGATTCCCCCGGCGCGGGAGGCGCTCCCACAGTTGACACCGGACCGCACGGCGCACCTTACCACATGGTTTGAGAGCCTGCTGCACGATGAAGAAGATGTTGCCAGCCCGGCCAACGACCAAACCAAGCTAGAAGGCGGGGTACCGTTTACGTTCCTGGAGCACTATCTGCCATATCTGTATCAACACCCAGTGAGCGTGTTGGACTACGCCGGAAACGATGCGCTGGTGATCGTAGATGACTGGGACGCGCTACGAGAGACGGTGCAGGGGTTGGAGGACGACGCCGAAACCGTCCGGGCGGACAAGTTCGCGATGAACGACCTCCCGGCAGATTTTCCTCGTCCATACCTCACCTGGGAACAGATCGAGACGACATTGGCAACACACCGTATGGTGCGGTTATCCACCTCAGCGTTTATGGACGTGGACACCGAGGAGGCGTTGGGCGTGGGGCCGACGCTGTTCGGGGGGCTATTCGCGCCGGGGGAACGCTTCGGCGGGATGCTGAAGCCGATGTTGCGGCATTTGCGTAAGTTGCGCGAGGAGGACGAACGCGTGGTCGTCGTGACGGAGCAGGCGAATCGGCTGGTGGACCTATGGCGCGAGCAGAGCGGCGATCACGCCCCGTTAACAGATGGCGTGACGGAACCCCTGGAGCCGGGGATGGCCCGATTTGTGCATGGGGTGTTGCGTGAGGGCTGGTCGTTGATTACGGCGGAGCAGACCAAGTTGCACCTGTTGACAGATGCGGAGGTGTTCGGCTGGCGGCGGGCAGAACCCCGGCGGCGCAAGGCCGCTAAACGTGCTAAGACGGGATCACAGGCGCAGTTCTCCGACTGGCGCGAGGACGACTATGTGGTCCACCAAGATTACGGGGTCGGGCAGTTTGTGGGGACGCGCCGCCGGACGATTGAGGGCGTGCAGCGAGAGTACCTGCTATTGAAATACAACCGAGGGGCGCAGTTGTTCGTGCCGATTCACCAGGCGGACCGCCTGACGCGCTATGTGGGGCCGGAGGAGAAAGCCCCCATGCTGACTCACCTGGGCGGCAAGGACTGGTCCAACACGCGGTCTAAGGCGCAGCAGAACGCCGAGGCCGAGGCGCGTGATCTGCTAGAACTCTACGCAAAACGGGCCAAAGCCCCGGGTCACGCTTACATGCCGGATACGCCCTGGCAAAGCGAACTCGAAGCCGCCTTCCCCTACATTGAAACAGACGACCAACTCCGCGCTATCGACGAGGTGAAGCGCGATATGGAAGCCCCACACCCGATGGACCGCCTCATCTGTGGGGACGCGGGTTATGGCAAAACAGAGGTCGCGGTGCGGGCCGCGTTTAAGGCGGTACAGGACGGGAAGCAGGTCGCGGTCCTGGTGCCGACAACGGTGTTGGCACAGCAGCACTACGAGACGTTTAAGGAGCGGTTAGAGGCGTTCCCGCTGGTTGTGGAGCAGTTGAGCCGCTTCCGCACCAACGACGAGCAGAACAAGGTCGTTAATCGGCTGGTAACGGGCGAGGTAGACATCATCGTGGGGACGCACCGCATTTTGTCGCAGGACATCCAGTTTCGTGATTTGGGGTTGGTGATTATCGACGAGGAACAGCGGTTTGGTGTGAAGCAGAAGGAGTCCTTCAAGAGCTTGCGCTCCCAGGTGGACATCCTGACGATGACGGCGACGCCCATCCCACGCACGATGCACATGGCGCTCTCTGGCGTGCGCGACATCAGCATGATTCAAACGCCACCGGAAGAACGGCTCCCAGTGGTGACGCATGTGGGGCCGTTTGACCGTAAGCTGGTACGGGCGGCGGTCGTGCGGGAGTTGGAGCGTGGTGGGCAGGTGTTCTTCATCCACAACCGGGTCCGCACCATTTACAACGTGCGGGACCAGCTAGAGGAGATCGTCCCGGAGGCACAAACGGTTGTGGCGCATGGGCAGATGGACGGGCGCACGCTTGGCGGGATTATGCGGGAATTTGCGCGGGGGGAATACGATATTCTGGTGTCCACGTCGATTGTTGAGAGCGGTATCGACATCCCAAACGCGAACACGCTGATTGTGGACCGGGCAGACTGGTTCGGGTTGTCGCAGTTGTACCAGATTCGCGGACGGGTGGGGCGAGCCGCACAACAGGCTTACGCTTACATCTTCCATCCGCCACACAACAAGCTCACAGCGGAGGCGTTCGCCCGGTTGGAGACACTGGCGGAGAACACACAACTCGGCGCGGGCTTTCAGATTGCGCTGCGTGACCTGGAGATTCGCGGGGCGGGGGACATTCTCTCTACGAAACAGTCTGGGCATGTGGCGGCGGTGGGGCTGTTCCTGTACACGCAGATGCTACAACAGGCGGTCGAGAAGCTGAAGCAGGACAACGACTTTTCGCTTGAAACCTCCCCACGGCGCGAGACAACAGATCGTGTGATTATCGACCTGCCGACACCAGCTTACATCCCGACGGACTGGATTGCTGAGATTGCGTTGCGGCTCCAACTGTACCGGCGGATGGCGGCGATCGAGAAGGTGGACGCGGTGCAGCAGATGCGAGAGGAACTGACGGACCGTTTCGGGCAGTTGCCGCCGCCCGTGCTGGGGTTGCTGTATCAGATTGACGTAAAATTGCTGGGGCAGGCGGCAGGGGCCACGGCGATTCAGCACCACAAGGAAATTGTCAAAATCAAGCTACCGTACCTGCCGACGGTGGACCGGGCGGTCCTGGCGGATGCGCTGGGCGATGGGATTCAGGTGTCACGGACGGCGGTCGAGATGCCGCTGTATGTGGAGGATATGGGATCGTGGCAGCCGCGCCTGCTGGATGTGCTGCGGAAGCTAGGCGAGGGCATCAATGAGGGGGCGGTGCAGGCCCCATAGCCAATGCCTGCTAACGGTTAAAAGCCTATTTCTCCGGCAACATCTCCCGCAGGGCCTCCGCCAAGTTCCGCACGGCGATCACCTTTAGCCCGTCAGGGACGCCCTCCGGCTGGCGGCGTGTTTTTGGGATGAGCGCCCGCTTGAACCCTAGCTTCTTCGCCTCCCCCAGCCGCATCCCCAACTGGCTGACGGTGCGAATTTCCCCGCTGAGGCCCACCTCGCCCACTGCCACCGTGTCCGCCGGGACCACCCGGTCCAGGTAGCTGGAGGCGATGCTGACGGCCATCGCGAGGTCACTGGCGGGTTCGCTCACCTTTAGCCCGCCAATCACGTTGATGAAGATGTCCTGTTCGTGGAGCTTCATCCCCACCCGTTTACTCAGCACCGCACTAATCAGCAGCAGACGGTTGAAATCTACACCGTTGTTCGTCCGGCGGGGGTTCCCGAAGCTCGTCGGCGTGGTGAGTGCCTGCACCTCCACCAGTAGCGGGCGCGTCCCCTCCATCGTGACGGCAATCGTGCTCCCGCTCGCGCTTACGACGCGCTCCGCCAGGAACGCCTCCGAGGGGTTCGAGACTTCGACCATCCCGCCCTGTTGCATCTCAAAGACGCCGACTTCACTCGTCGCGCCGAAGCGGTTCTTCACACTCCGCAACAGCCGGAAGTTCTGGAAGGGGTCGCCCTCTAGATATAGTACCGTGTCCACGATATGTTCCAGCACCCGTGGCCCGGCGATACTCCCCTCTTTGGTGACGTGACCCACCAGAAAGACGCTCACGCCGCTGGTCTTGGCGAGTGCCTGCAACCGCCCCGCACACTCCCGAACCTGCGCGACGTTCCCCGGCGACGACTGTACATCCTCCGCGTATACCGTCTGGATGGAGTCGATAACCAGCACATCTGGGTCAATCATGCTGACCTCCTCGAAGATGTTGCTGAGGTTCGTTTCTGTCAGCAGGAAGAGGTCATCGGCGACGATGCCCAGCCTATCTGCACGCATTTTGATCTGCTGGGCGCTCTCCTCCCCGCTGACGTACAGCACTTTCCCGATGTTGGAGGCCAGTAGAGCCGACACCTGTAAGAGCAGGGTCGATTTGCCCACGCCGGGGCTACCCCCCAACAGAATGATGCTCCCGGGGACAATGCCGCCACCCAACACGCGGCTAAACTCCTCCACAGGGAGCGGGTGGCGGTTGCCGATCTCCGTGCTGACCTCACTCATACGGGCAGCGGTGGCACGTCCGCGTGCCGGGACTGCGGTGGCGCGTGCATTGCGTTGGGCGGTCGGCTTGGTGACCGTCTCTTTGACCTCAGCCATCGTGCTGAACTCACCGCAGTTCGGGCAACGCCCGTAGGACTTGATAGATTGGTAGTCGCAGTTGGAGCAAACGTACTTGCTACGGACCTTCGGCATAGGGGGACACTCCGGCTTTAGCTCACTTGTGCGGGTTGAGTGTACACCAACTTGAGGGGCGGCGGTACTGCGATGTGGGTTCCAAGGACAACACATCTTTGCTCGGCTGACGGCCAAGTTTTGAGCAACTGCCCCGTATATGGGGCCGCTAGGCAAACACCAACGGAAAAGCTATAGTTAGAGAATTGCTGTCAGTTGTTAGCCATCAACTATGAGCTTGCAATCGGTTGAGATTACAGATGTGACCTTCGTGGTTCGCAATCATTGGTCAAATTTTATCGTCAAGCTACCTAATCATGGTGGAAAGGGAACGGGGTGAGCATCAAATTGGTAGCGGCGGATGGGGTCGACTTCAAGGTATTTACTGCCACGTTGAACCGCGCCTATGCGGACTACTTTGTACCATTAAGCATGACGCCGGATGAACTGCGAACCCGGGTGTTGCAGGATAACATTCGGTTAGACCTATCGTGCGCGGTCTATGATGACGAGCGCATGGTGGGCTTGGCGATGGTCGCGCGGAGGGGGAATGAGGGTTGGATTGGAGGAGTGGGGGTGATCCCACAGTACCGGGGGAGGGGCATCGGACGACAGATCATGGATTATGTGATGGCAAGAGCCACTGCGGACGGCATCAAACGAGTTCGTTTGGAGGTCATCACGGCCAATGAACGCGCACGCGCCCTGTATGATAGCCTGGGATTTCAGCAGTTGCGGCTGTTGCATATCGCGGAGGGGCGGTCCCAGGGCATTACCCCGAGTGATGCGTTTACTTATAAAGGGGTGTCGGCGAAAACGGTGTTGGCGTATAACCCACTGTTTCACATTCACGAGTTGCCGTGGCAGCGGTCCCCGCGAGCGTTAGCGGCGATTGCGGTGCGGTTGCAGGGGTATGTGGCCGTACAAAATGATGAGGTGTTAGCGTATGCGCTGGGGGTATTCCAGACGCACGGGATCCGGTTGGTGGACCTCGCCCAGCATCCCACGGCCAAGCAGGGGGCATCGGCGTTGCGTGGCCTGCTAGCACACCTGCATGGGCAGTTCCCATTGGCGCAGGGGAGCATCATCAACATCGCAGAGAACGACCCGGCATGGGCGGTGCTGTACGTGTTAGGGTACCAGCCGTATATGAGCCAGCATGAGATGGCGATCACATTTTAGGTGGGCATTGTTGTTCCGAGCGGCCAAGTCCTGTACACTGTGATATATCCCAAATATATCCCAAGTTTATCCCAGACAAGGGGGGCAGCATGGCCTGGCGTGTACACCTCGCGGACGACTCTATCTACCGGCTCGACATTTTGAAGGGACAGCCCGACGTGCTGTGTGCCTGGTTCGCTGGGGACCGGGTAGCGTTCTACGAACTGACGACGGGGACAGCCTTGGGGCGGGCCATTTTTGAGCCACCAGCGATCAGTGTCTCTGAACGGGAGGGGGAGGAATGGCGGGATTTTCTGGCAACGTTGCAGGCTCCGAACGGGGTACCGTTGCCAACTGTGCGGCTCCAAAGGTTGACGATTCAGCAGAGCATGGACGGTAAACGTCAGCTTTACGACGACGGGCACGGGGTATCGGTGTGTGTGGACGGCCAGGAAACGCCGCTCAGTGCCGCAGATACGCACTTGTCCACCGTGGCGCTTAACCCACACACGGGGGTGGTTGTCGCGCTGGATGACAGGGGCAAAATCTATCTTTTTACGGGGGAGCGTGAGCCGCAGGTTGTTGATTTGAGGTTACAGCCGGAGGCACACACGGTCCCGGATTTGGTGATGGCGAATGAGGCGGATTTGCTCATCGTCACAGATGGCTATCATCTGGTGCGGGTGGGGGCCAACGGTGAGATCGACCGTCGGCGACAGATGGCCTACTACATCAACCGTATTGCGTGCGCGAGCGACGGCGAACGCTGTGCCACCAGTGACTCGGAGGCGGGGATTATTCGCGTGTACACCGGGCCAGAATTAACCTTTGAACGACAAAAATACGCCATTGACCTGTACGTGGCGGCGGACCCCGTGCAATTAATGGAAAACCTGCCGACGCCACGCCTAGCAGTCAGCGCAATGGCACTGGATGGTGATATGCTCGCGTTTGCAATGGAGGGGATGATTACGGCTACGCATCTCTCGCAGATGACGCTAATGCCACAGGCGCAGTCGCCGTTGTAGCCTCCGGGAATCCTGTTAGGATTGTGGGGAAACGCGGGACTAGCCGTGTATCTAGGTGGTGAACCAACCAGCAGGGAACAGGGAAAACGAACGCATGAAAATCGGCATTATCGGCGCGGGTGTGGCGGGGCTTTCCGCCGCGTGGGAACTGGTGCAGGCTGGCGGGCACGAGATTCAAATTTACGAGGCGGGGGACCGCCCCGGTGGGCTGGCGGCGGGGTTCCGCGACGAGGGCTGGGAGTGGTATATGGAGAAGTTCTACCATCACTGGTTCACGACGGACTCCCACCTGCTCAAGCTGGTGGACGAACTCGGTGTGCGGAACAAGGTCCTGTTCCCGCGACCGAAAACGAGCTACTGGTACGAGGGGCAGCCGCTCCGCACGGAGATGAACCCGTCAATCTTTAGCCTGCCCGTGTCGCCGCTGGCAATCCTGCGGATGGGGATAGCCGGGGTGCTGTTGAAGTACGGCATCCGTAACGGGCAGTTCTTGGAGGAATACACCGCGCACGACTGGACGAAGCTCTACATGGGGCGAGAGGCGTTCAACTTCTTCTTTAAGCCGATGCTGATTGGTAAGTTCGGGGCGAAGTACGACCAAGTGAACATGGCGTGGTTGTGGGCGCGGCTGTTTACGCGCTCGGTCAAGCTGGGGACGTATGAGGGCGGCTTCCAGCAATTTATGGAGGAGTTCGCAGACGCGCTGGAGCGTAAGGGTGTGAGCATCCTCTACAATACGCCGATTGAGCAGGTCACGATTGACGATGACGCGAACCCGCTATTGCAGGTGGGGGGCAACGAGGTGCGCTTCGACCGGATTATCAGCACGACTTCGCCACGGATTATGCTCAAGCTCGCGCCGTCGCTGGAAAACACGCACTACGGCGACCAGATCACGGACTTGGAGAGCTATGGGGCGGTGTTGGTGGTGGCGGCGCTGAAGCATCAACTGTTGGAGGACGGCACCTATTGGTTGAGCCTGCCGGCGACCAGCCCTGTGAAAAGCGATAACGAATTCCCGTATGTGGCGCTGGTGGAGCACACAAATTTCATACCGCCGGAGAATTTCAACGGGGACCGTCTGATTTACATGGGTGACTACGTTCCGGCAGATCACGACTACTTCCAGATGAGCGACGATGAGTTGGTCGAACTGTTTACGTCATCTCTGAGCAAGTTCAACCCACGTTATCGCCCGGAGTGGATCCGCAAGACATGGGTGTTTCGTGCGCCGTATGCCCAGCCGATCCCCGGCACGTATCACAGCGAGAAGATTCCGAATATCGAGACGCCGCTGCCGGGGGTGTTGTGGGCGAGCATGAGCCACGTTTATCCGTATGACCGGGGGACAAATTTCGCGGTCGAGATCGGGCGGCGGGTGGCGCGGATGGCGGTAGATGCGGAAGCGTGAAGTGGGTCGCGGGTGGGCTATTGTGGCCCTGCCCGTAATACAAACCAGGGCGCGACCACGGCCCCCGTATCGTCAACAACATCAACAGATGCCCCATCTTGTTCACGGTACATAATGACTTGGAGCAGGTCTGTCGGCTGGTAGGTGTCACCGAGTGGGATGGTAATTGGGTTGATGACCCACTCACCGAACCGCCAGTGATTGCGGTCTAACGACCGAAAATCTTGGACACCATAAGGGGTGCCATCTTTTGCGATAAGCCGTGCGGAGAAGGCGTAGTTTTCCGTCGGCACCTTTTCACCAGGGCGCCACACCAACGTTAACGGCACCTCGCTTCTAGGTTGGGGCGTTCCCTCCAGGTAAGCCCCAACAAGCTGAACGCCGTTGGCATAACGATATGAGGCCGCAAAGTCCTCGACCATGAATGTCATTGGCGGGAGGTCTGTTGGGGTCAGCAACACATGCTGAAAAACGGGGGTGTCCAGGTCTGCCGAATTGCCGATACGTTCGATGGGGCGATTCAAACGCGGGATCACCGCACTATCAGACAAACCGACGACCTGCGTGCCATCCGCCGAGATTGGAATCCCCTCTGTGTTGCTTATAGCGTTGATGAGGCGCAGGTCCGCGTTTCCTCGGACAACCGTCCAGAAGTATCTTTGAGTTTCTGGGCGGCCCTGCTCGATGACCAGAACGGTATCATGATCTTGGGTCCAGGTGTCAACCAAGTTGTGATATGTCCCCATGGGGGCGTTGAACGCCTCATACCAACCGTAGGCATTTGTCCACCGAACCACGCCGCTTGCAAGCCAGAGTTGTATCGCCACGTAGACTGCCGTCACGGTGATAACGGCGATTTTGCCGCGCTGGTAACGGTAGAGATCGGCAGCAGCCATGCCTACTATCGGGAAAAAACCATAAGTTGCGCCGAAGAAGTAGTGATGGCGCATGGCTCCTGGCACCGTGAGTTGTGCGCCGACCAACGGCACAAGGACAATCGCCCCAAAGTAAGCCGCAACCAGCCTGGTGCCTGGGCGTCTGATGTACCAGCCCCAGGCGACAAACCACAACCCCGCCAGCCCCATCAGCAACCAATCAACAGATGCGGGCGGGAAAAAAGCCTCGGCCCCGGCAAAACCCCGCTCAAATTCCCGGTAATGGCTGCTGACCGTCGTATCGCTAAACCAGACGAACGTGTCCGAAAGCCTTTGGGTGATGGGCCGCGGTTCGGTGAGGTTGGCCGTGTTCTCTGATCGTTCCCAGGGCATCAGGCCGGGTGGGTCTGGCGCCCAATCTGCAATGAGCCATGCCAGGGTAATGAGGATAGCCGTTAACACGCCTGCGCCTGTGCTCGTGAGGACGGCGCGTACACGCTGCCTGTTGGCCGCCAGATGTGCGCCTGCCAAAACGAGTGTCGCGGCACCGAGCAAGGCGCTAGACACCTGATATTGTGTGATGATAGCCAGCAATGCCCAGTGGGAGATGATGAGCCAGCGTTGGTTATTGCGGTAGCCGACTAGCCCCGTGTACATCCACAGCCCCATGAAAAACAGGCCAAGATTGGGATTAATCACCCGTCTGGCCGCATCCACCGCGATCATCGTGACGCTGGCCCAAACCCCAGCTACGACCGCTGCGACGTGCCCGCTACGTTTCGCCGCTAGCATCACCCAGATGATTGACAGCCCACCGAGTAACCCAACAAACGCCCGCACAACGAGCGGATTCTCTGTGAACAGGTAAGGAAATGCAGCCGTGTAGTTGCTAATGGCGGAGTAGCGGGTGAGCAGGTCGAAGGGGAGTGTCCCGGCAACGTCGTTGTTGGACACCCAAATAAAGTCACCGTGGCGTGCAATACGGTTGGACCAGAACATGATGTTGAGTTCATCCCAATGTGTGCGCCGTAGTCCTGGGCGGTAGGTGCGTAACAAGATTGCAACTGTGATGATGACGCTGTAGACCATGATGGGGATACGACGATGTGAAAAGAATTGGGGGGTCATGTGGTTCCAAATGTGAGGTTTACCAAAAACGCGCTACCGATTGAACGGTTCACACGCTATAAGGCCAATTGCCTAGCCGATCATACAGCAGCTATTTGGATTTTCAAGTTGGCTGTTGTGCTGTGGGTGTGCAACGGTGTGGCCCTATCCCCGTTTGCGCTTTTGCTTGTCGGAGACGCGCTCCTCAATACGGTTGGTGATCGCACGTATGAGGTATGCGCCGAGTATAATAGCCAAGCCAAATGAGCCGAAACAGATCGGCCATCCGGCCAAGCTATCAGCAGCTGCGGCGAACATCAACGGCAAACAGACGGTTAGCGGGATGAGTAAAACGGACAGGACGAGAGCCAGGGCGGTCTTATCGGTGCGTAGCATTTATGCGTGGCCGCTGACCGACTGTGGGCGATATGGCTCCTCCAGCCGGGCGATGATCTCGTCGGTAAGTTCGATGTCGAGCGCGGCGACGGCCTCGTCTAGCTGGTACATCTTGGACGCGCCGACGATGGGCGCGGTCACAATGGGCTTGTGGAACAGCCACGCCAACGCCACCTGCGCGGGTTTGTAACCGATGTCGGCTGCGACCTCCTTCACGCGGTCTACCACGTCGAAGTCGGCATCGCGGGTGTAGAGCGCGTCGGCGACCGTGTCCGTCTGGGCGCGTTTGGTGTTGCGAACGTCGTCGCGGGTGCGGTTCCCGGCGAGGATGCCACGAGCCAACGGCGACCACGGAATCAGCCCGACGCCCATGTCCGCGCACAGCGGGTTCATCTCGCGTTCTTCCTCGCGGTAGATGAGGTTATAGTGGTTTTGCATACTGACGAAGCGGGTCCAGCCGTTTAGGTCGGCGGTGTGTTGCGCCTTGGCGAACTGCCACGCCCACATGCTGCTGGCTCCAATGTAACGGGCTTTCCCAGCCTTCACAACATCGTAGAGCGCCTCCATTGTCTCCTCGATGGGCGTGGTGTAGTCCCAGCGGTGAATCTGGTACAGATCGACGTGATCCATGCCGAGGTTCGTTAGGGAGCGGTCAATCGCGTCTATAATGTGCTTGCGGGACAGGCCGCCGCTGTTGGGCTTATCGTTGAGCGGGAAGTAGACCTTAGTCGCGACGACGATCTCATCACGGGGGGCGAACTCACGCAGGAGCTTGCCCGTCACCTGCTCACTGACGCCGAGCGAGTACATATCGGCGGTATCGAAGAAGTTGATCCCGTGTTCAACGGCGCGTTGCACGAAGGGACGCCCCTCGTCCTCTGATAGAATCCACTCGCGCCAGTTGGGATCGCCGTAGGTCATCATGCCCAGGCAGATGCGCGAGACGTGCAGGCCAGTGTTTCCGAGGCGTACATAGTCCATAAATTTTCCTGTTCGTGTTATTGGAATGCTAAACTCGACACATCTGAGGACAGGGCTTGCCCTGTCCTCGACAAACCACGAAAAAATGCGCGTCTAGCGGGGGACTTTACCCGTAAAGAACTGGGTCAGCGTGTTGCTGATTTTGGCGTTGTTGAGGTAGGTGATGTTCTCACCCTCAAAGGGCATGGGTTCCATGTTGAAGTGATTGACCAGTGCGTTGTCCTCAACGATGTTGGGGACAGCTAGCAACTCTAGCAACGAGGAGGTAACGGGCGGGCTGGCAAGGACATTTTCCATCACAAACACGGCAGGACGCAGCCAGCTTACGGGGGCCTCCAACATCAGGCGCTTCTCGCCCATTGCGTCTAGCACACGCATCTGAATCTCTTCCATCGACAGCACCTCTGGCCCACCGAGGACAAGCTCTTTACGGATTGTGCTGTCATCCTCCAGGCAGCGCACGGTAGCTTCGGCCACGTCCAGCACGCTGACAGGTTGGAAAGTCGGCTTACCCTTGGCAACCAGGGGGAACACGAGCGGCGTCAATTGGACGAGGCGGGCAAACGAGTTGAAGAACTCATCCTGGGGGCCGAAGATGGCCGAGGGACGAAGAGCGGTCCAGTCTAGGTCAGAGGCGGCGACGTAGTCCTGGGCTTTGCCCTTGCTCTTGAGGAAACGGTACGGCAGCGAGCTATCCGCCCCATTCTGGCTCATGTTGATAAAACGCTTCACGCCTGCCTTCTGAGCCGCGTCTACGACGTTGACGGTCCCCTGGTAGTTGACCTCCTCGTAAGTTGCGGCACCCTTCTCGATAGCAACCGCGACGGTGTGAATAACGGCATCCACGCCGTCCATGATGGCGTCCATGTCTGCTGGCTTGGTCACATCGCCAGACACGAGTTCGATTTGATTTAACTGCTCGCCGAGGCGGAGTTCGGCCTTTTCCCGGTTGCGGACCTGCCCGCGAACAGTGTAGCCCTTTTTGAGCAGATTGGTCACAATATTGTTGCCGACGAAGCCGTTGGCTCCGGTCACGAGTACGGTTGTCATGCTAGGGCTATCCCTCCGATACGGTGATGTTAGAAATTTCGAGGTAAGTATCCGGCTGCCCAACAACAGGCAATCGTTTCCCATTCTGTGCTGGATTATATAGCCCTGCAATGAGCGTTAAATTAGACGGGGGCGTGTCTGCGGGAATCAACAGCGCGTGACGGTCCGTGATTTGTTCGCCCATGCTCCAGCCGGACGTGGGACGGGACCACGCCACCGGGACGGCATCGCGCCCAACCACGAGCGCCCCGTTTTCGTCTAGGAGTTGCAGGAACACGCGATAGTCTGCCGTGGGCGCGGCCTCTGCCTCCCATTCGAGGCGAACAAGCAGTGGCTCACCTGGGGCGACGTTGCGCCGTTCTAGCTGGACCTCTTGTAAGCGGATGACCTCGCCGAACTGTTGGCGCGGGTAAAGTTGCTCATTGAACCATGTCGGCTCGGTTACGTAGTGAACGAGGCGCACATCGCCATACCAGCGGCTCTCGACCTCATAGGCTTGGGCGTCCAAGGTCTGCTCGACCACACCTTCAGGGTCGCGTTCCTCGTCACCCCACAGCACAAGGTAGAGTTGACGCCACTCGGCCAGGGCGCTGGCGGTGCTGGTACGAATCTCGTCTGGCGTGCTATTGATCCCGCCGGGAATGGTGAGGACAGCGGCTTTTCCATCGAAATAGTAGGAGAACACCTCGATTTGACCGGGCGCATTGAGGATGACGGCATAGTCATCACTGTTGCCAGCGGCGATTCGCTGCGAAATGGCGCGATAGTCGTCGCGGGCGTAGGCCGAGTCCGTGTAGAGGGCAGGGAGCGCACGGACGACTGTCACGAGCAAGCCAACAGCGGCGACGGCTGCCACGGCACGAGTCAGGCGACGGTTACGGCGGCGTTTGTTGCTGTCACGAAAGCGATAGGCACGAGTAGCACGGAGTGTTGTCAGGTCGTGGGTAGGGCGCATCATGGCGAGGTCCACGAAATGCACCAAGACGGAAATCCCCTGGCCGAGCGCCAACGCAAACCCAGCTTGGGCGGGAAGTAGAAATTTCATATTGCCTTCGCGGTAGAGGCCCAATGCGAGAAAAATCGCTGTTGGGACGGCAAACAGGGCAAGGGGGGCAAGGCTGCGCCAGTAGGCATCGGCACCATCCGTGTGTAGGCTGAACAGCACAAGGATCAGCGCGATGGCTAACCAACTCACATCAACTTCCAATGCGGTGATCCCAAAGGCGTAGACGCGCAACAGGGCCGCCAGCGCCTCCGCCGTGGTGACGGTGGCGTCGCCAGTGTTAGGCCAGGTCGTCACCTGGCGAATCGCAGTGGGGAGCAGCGGCACAAATAGCAATAGCCCGAACACGTTTACGACAAGGTAACGCCACAGGCCGCGCATTGCCATTGCCGCGCCGCGCCGTTGCAACAGGCGTCCGAACCAGACGAGCGCGACAGCCAACTGTGCGAGCATCACCAGTGGGTAGGCGTAGTGCGTCCACAGGCCGAGCGCGTTCACAATCGCGAGGACGGCCCCCCGTCGCAAAGTGGGGTGATTGAAGAACCCAACCAGCGCCCATATCCCCGCGACAGCCCACAGCGCCAGGGCTGCGTACATGCGTGCCTCCTGGCCGTAGGTGATGCTGAAGGTGTTCAGGGCGGTCAGCAGGGCCGCAAACATCCCGGCGATGTCCCCCATCCAGCGGCGCGAGGGGTGCATCCGGGCGGCGACCCCGTACACGAGGGCAACGGTCAACACACCCACCAGTGCGGACGGATAGCGTAGGGCCAGTTCACTGTCGCCCCCCAGGTTGCGCCACACCTTCAGGAACCAGTAGTAGCCGGGCGGGTGAATGTCAGCGGCGGCGTTCACACTGATCTCGGCGAAAGAACGGGTCGCCTGAACATAGCTGTTGCCCTCGTCGTTCCAGAGGGACTGGCGGCTGATGCCACCGATGCGGGCCGCAGCCGCCAACAGCAACACGACAACTAACAGCGGAATGATCCAGTTTTTGAGGGGACGCATGGTGGCTCCGTCGTCACTCGCGGTACAAAGGGGCATTGTACCGCGAAGGTTGGTGTGGCGCAGTAGCGAGGCTGATTTGGGGGTTTAACGGGGCAGACAGCTAGAAGGCTGCCTCTACAAAATGTTTGTGGGTATGGCAATGGCGTTAGGTGTCGGTGTTGGCGGCGTAGGTTGCCAGTGTCTCGCGAATGACGCGCTTGCCCGCCTGGGAGTTGGCGGCAGTTGCGCCGTCAGAGAGGTAGCCGTCCATCATATCGCCCATTGCGGCCATGAGCGCATCAAATGAGGGGATGTTCTCGTTGGCGACCATATCGTCCATTGCCATCACACCACTGACAAAGGTTGTCATCAGGTAGGCGGTGATGTAGGGGTCTACGTCAGCGCGGACGACATTGGCGGCCTGCATCTGTTGGATGAAAAGTGCGCGGGTGCGGACGGCATGGGTGGCGTCGAACATCTGGTCCGCCTGTTTGATGTGCTTGCCCAGGACGCGACGGTCTCGCTTGAACATGGCCTGCATGAGCGGGTTAGCGTTGATCGCCCCCAGAATATGTTTGTAGACACCGCCGATGGTGCCGCCGTTGGGGTCCGCCTCAATGCGTTTTAGCCAGTCGGTCATGTAGTTCTGCACCTCGCGTTGGAGCAACGCCTCAAACAGCGCGGTTTTGCTGGGAAAGTGCAGATAGATAGCCCCCTTGCTTACGCCAGCGGCCTCCGCAATCTCGCTGACGGGGGTCTTGTCGTAGCCATAGTGGACGATGAGGTCCAGGGCGGCATCCAGGATGCGCCCCTCGCGTTCCTGAGAAGTATCGGTCATAGGGGGCGCTCCACCTTGAGCAGCCCCGAAGCATAGGACAGGGCAACAACCTCGGTACGAGAGGCGGCGCTGAACTTCCGCAGTAAGTTGGAAACGTGCGTTTTGACAGTCTCCTTGCCGATGAACAGTTCCTGGGCGATCTGCCGATTGGTGGCCCCGGTAGCGAGTAAGCGCAGCACATCTAACTCGCGGTCGGTCAGTTGGATTTGGGTGTGTGTTTGGGTCATCATGCCGCTCCTGACGAAATGACCAAATTTGAATAATTGGTCAAATTGTAGTATAAATAGGCATTTCTGTCAATCAGATTCGGGGGGCGTGGGGTCAAAAAAGCGTGTGGGTATTGGCTTCTCCCCCCTTTGGGTGATGTGGCCCGAAACTGCTTTACCGGGTATGGCAGAGTCTGCTACGATTTGACCACATACACAACATCGGTCACACAGTCAACATAGGGGCCGATCATCGAACGGAGGAGGGCTATATCACATGATCGACGTGCGCGACCTGCACTACACGTATCCGGGGGCCAAGGCGGAAACGCTACAGGGCATCAGCTTTGAGATTGCAGAGCGTGAGATTGTTGGGTTCCTGGGGCCAAGCGGCGCGGGGAAATCCACCACCCAGAAGTTGCTGATTGGCCTATTGAAGCACTACAGCGGCCAAGTGCGGGTGATGGGCAAAGAGGTGCGCGAGTGGGACAGCGACTACTATGAGCATATTGGGGTGTCCTTCGAGTTGCCGAACCACTATCTGAAGCTATCCGCAGCGGAGAACCTGGGCTACTTCGCGTCGTTGTATGCAGGGGAAACGCATGATCCGCTGGAGGTGTTGGCGTGGGTGGGGTTGGACGAGGACGCCGACAAGCGCGTCAGCGACTTCAGCAAGGGGATGAAGAACCGCCTGAACGTGGCGCGGAGCCTGTTACACAAACCGAGGCTACTGTTCCTAGACGAGCCGACAGCGGGATTGGACCCGGTCAACGCACGGAAGATCAAAGACCTGGTATTGCGGCTGCGTGAGGCGGGGACGACCGTGTTTGTCACGACACACAATATGATGGTGGCGGACGAACTGTGTGATCGGGTGGCATTTATCGTCAACGGGAAGCTAGTGTTGGTGGACGCGCCGGAAACGCTCAAGCGGACGCACGGGCAACGTCGTGTCACCGTGGAGTACGTGAACGGTGAACCGAAGTCGGTTCGGGCGGAGTTCCCGCTGGACGGGTTGGGGGCGAACGAGGACTTCATCCGCACGTTGCAGGAGGCCGAGCGCGTAGAGACGATCCACACGCAGGAGACGACGCTGGAGAACATCTTTATTGCCGTGACGGGCGAAAGGCTGACCTAACCATGATAGCTCGAACACTATTCACGTTCCGCACAGACTTTACCGTACAGGTGCGAAATCGGTTGTATCAGATTGGGATGGGTGTGGCGGCGTTGTTGGCGGCTGCGATTGGGTGGCTGGCGACGCCGGACAACATGGGAAACAGCGTCCCGGTAATCTTGCTGTTGCTCCTGGGGGGGTCAACATTGCTTTACGTGGCGGGGATGATCCTGTTTGAGAAGGACGAGGGGACACTAAGCGCGATTATTGTCTCGCCGCTGACGGTTGGGGAGTATCTGATCTCCAAGATTGTAACGTTAACGGGACTTGCCACGTTGGAAGGCATCGTGATTGTATTGGGGGCCGCGCTACTGATGGGCGTTAACACCCTCACCACCTTTAACATCCCCGTGTTGCTGCTGGGGATGCTGGCGCTAGGGGTGATCTACACGCTGGTGGGGATTATCCTGGTGGTGCGCTATGAGAGCATCACGGACTTTCTGGTGCCGGTGTTGTTTATCGCGTCGGTGTTGCAGGCCCCGGCCCTGCACTTTACGGGGTTGATCGAGAGCACGATTTGGTACGTTGTCCCGTCTACCGCGCAGGTACTCATCATGTCGGCGGCGTGGGAGCCGTTGGCGACTTGGGAGTGGGTTTATGCGCTGGCGTACACTGCTGTGACGATTGGCGTGTTGTACGTGTGGGCGCTGCGGGCGTTCCAGGCGCACATCGTCATGCGGCTTAGCTAGGCAGTAGTTGAAAGTGGTGAACAACGAACAATGAAATCACCCCTTTATCATGAGGGGGGATTTTTCGCATTTTATGGGCGGCAGATGGTCTAATAGGTGCTGTCACTCACATTCATCTAGCAATGAGGATAAGCATGACTCTTGAAACGAATCAGGCCAACAAGAAATTGGTGTGGGCTTATTGGCAGCAGCTCGTCCCAGGCAACCACGCATCGCTTGCGGACATCATTACGGGTCATTCGGCACCGAAAGCACCGTGGACCGGGCCGCATCCGATTGACCGACTGGACACAGCAGCAAATGTTGTGGCGCGGTTCTGGGAACCGTTGTTTACAGCATTCCCAGACTTTAAGCGGGACACATTTATCTTCTTCGGCGGCCAATCCAACGGGCAAATCTCTGGCGAGGGGGACGGCCACACATGGGTATGTGGGCTGGGCAACTTTACCGGGACGTTTGAGGCGGATTACCTGACGATCCCGGCGACGCGGGAAGCGGCGACGATCCGTTACAGCGAGTTCTGCCGGATTGCAAACGACAAAATCGCGGAGACGTATATCCTGCTGGACATCCCAGACTTGATGCGGCAGGCGGGTTATCCGGTATTGCCGCCGGATCGCGGTGTCGTTGGGTTGTGGCCGCCGCCACAAAAGGGTGACGGCGTTATGCTGGAGGCGCAAGACCCAGCCGAGGGCGAAAAGAGTATGCGGCTGATTCGTGAGATGATCTATGACGGGCTGAATAGCTTCGACGAGGCTAACCTCAAGACGATGGGCATGGCGGACTTCTTCCGGCCAGATATGCAGTGGTACGGTCCCAGCGGGATTGGGAGCAACCGCAGCCTGGCCGAATTTGAGGAAAATCACCAGAAACACTGGCTACATGCCTTCCCGAATCGACGTGTGCAAGACCTTGATTCGCTGTTCACCGAAGGGCGCTACATGGGGGCGTCTGGCTGGGCGGGGGTGATTGCAACGCATACGGGACAGTATCTTGATGTCCCGGCAACGGGGAAAACCGTTCACTTTAATGGGATCGACATCTGGGTGCGGGATGATGAGAAGATCATCGAGAACTGGGTGTTTGTGGATATGATTGACCTGTACAACCAGTTTGGGATCGACTTGTTTGCGCGGATGCGGGCGCAGATCGAATGATGATCCAAGAACTGCCCGGTGGTTGGGCAGCCCTTGGTGTGTGCAGGCGTCCTAACGCTTGAGGTAGACGCCCTGCATATCGCCGACCATCTCGTTGTTGTCGAACACGCGATGGCCGCGCACAAAGGTTGTCTTGACCTTGCCCGTGACCTCTAGCCCTTCGAATGGGGTGTAGCCCTGGGTGGAAAAGCTGTCCTCACCGTGGATGGTCCAGGTTTCTTCGGGGTCAAACAGGACGAGGTCGGCATCGTAGCCCTCGGCGATGTCGCCCTTGGTGGTCAGGCCGAAGCGCTGGGCGGCGTTCCAACTGGTGAGTTGGGCGACACGGTTGGGGGATAGACCGCGCTTGGTCCCCTCGCTGAAGATACCTGCCAGTAGGTACTCGGTACCACCAAAGCCGGCCTTGGCTTTCCAGACGTTATCCGGGTCACCGGCAGCGATCTTGAGGTCCTGCGGGCAGTTGGCATGGTCAGTCATCAGCCACTCGACGGTGCCATCTAGCACGCGCTCCCAGAGATATTTCTTGTGCTCTGGCGGGCGTAGCGGCGGGTTTACCTTGGCAAGTGGCCCCATCGGGCAGGTGGTGTCTAGCAGGAGGTGCCCGGCTGTGACCTCAATCCCGAACTTGACATCCGGGTACATCTCACGGGCGCGGAGGGTGGCTTCCATCGCCTCAATTGATGTGATGTGGAGGATGTTGACCTGGGAAAGCCCGGCCTCGTGGGCCAACGCACCGACGACTTGCACGGCAATCGCCTCGCTATGCGGCGGACGGGCGGCACTGTAGGCAGCCAATCCCTCTAGCTTGCCCTCCTCGCGGATTTTTGTCTCGTAAGCGCGGAGGATTTCCGGCGTTTCGCAGTGCCAACTCACTTGGATGAGATCGGCTTTGTCCGGGTATTTCTCCTGAAGGCGGGCGGCTTCGCGACAGATGAAATCGAAGTGGGCGAGGTCGTAGTGGTCACCCTCTTCCAGCATCAACCACTTCGACTGGGTATCGGACTTCCCGTGGAGGCCGTGTAACCCGTAGAACATGAACACCTCACCGAAGTTGGGTGCGCCCGCCTCCGCGACGAGATACTCCATTTCTTTGACCTGTGACCCGGTGATGGGTGAGACATGGTAGGCGTAGTCGATGTAGTAGCGGCCTTCGGACTGGCGCAGCAGTTCCGGGAAGAAATCGGTAAGCGAACCGCCCATGTTCAGATAGAGGCTGCCCGTCCGCACGTAGGGAATGATGGTGGTTACACCACCCTGGGCGGCAGCGGCGGACTCTGTCGGGGCGTCGTCGTGGGGTGGGACGTAGATACCGACGTGGGTGTGGGGGTCGATTGCACCGGGCATCCCCAGTAACCCCCTGCCGTCGAATACCTCTGCGCCCTCCTCCGCAGGGATGTCTGAGGCGAGCGCCGCGAATTTGCCGTCTTTGACCGCCACATCTAGCGCCTCGACGGTGTCCTTGTTCGGGCTGACGACCCGCACATTCTTGACGATCAAATCATATGATGCCATCTACAAAATCCTTTCACGACTTGAGTGGAAATAACGATTTAAGCGGCTGGTTCCGCTAGGTGTTGACGCCACTAACGGCGAGCATGTTGGTAACGTGGTACTCGAAGCGGTCCCCGCGATAGAGGCCGACGAAATACTCCACGGGAACCTTCTGTGGTGAGTAAATGGTACGCTTGACCCGAAACAAAGCCGCCCCCTGTTCGACATCAAGCAGGGTTGCCACGTTGTCCGAGGCGGGGAGCGCCTCCAGCACGCGGTCTGCTAGGCATTGCCCCAAAAAGGGAAGCGACATCAGGTAGCGCAGGGAACCGCCGGAGGTGAAGGCGGTGCCGTCGATGCTGTCGGTAAATGTGGCGGGGACATAGGCGCAGTGATGGCCGATGGGACGCCCATCCTCCAGGCGCAGGCGCTCCAGCAAGAACGCCTTTTCGTCATCACGGGTAAGCTGCAAGGCCTCGCGGACGGCCTTGTCTGGTTCGACCCACTCGGCAGCGAGTAGCTTCCAGCCGGGCACGACACCGCGCTGCACCATGTTGTCCGACAGGCTGGGGTACTCAGCAGGGTGATGGGCAAGTTTCGACTCGGTGACAAAGGTGCCGCGTCCGCGTTGGCGCACAATGCGTCCCTCATCCTCCAACTCGCTCAAAGCCTGCCGGACGGTCGTTCGGCTGAGATTGTACTGATCCTGAATCTGCTGTTCGGTGGGGAGAGCATCACCTGCTTGTAACTCACTGGTTTCGATTTTGGCGAGAAGCAACTGCTTGAGTTGGAAGTAAAGCGGGATCGGCAGATTGCGGTCAATACTCATCAGAATTTATCTCTAAATTTGTATGGTTGTTGCGATGATAGACTCTTTACGAAGCGAAACTTTAAGAAAAGGTGCCGTTTCGGTAAAAGGATTATGATGCAGACACCCAGACTCCGCAAAGTCATTCATGTGGTTCTCATGCTAAACACCTTGCATGAGACCCTATCTATGACTCGGCTGAACAAACCTAAGCGCTGATCAAACGATAGACCGGGTAT
>CAYWZS010000045.1:0-30584 GCA_964462905.1 uncultured Anaerolineaceae bacterium | reverse complement strand
GGCGAGTGCACCTCTGTCTTTCCACTCCCCTCTCAAATGCAAAGTAGCCACACCCTAACAATTGAATCAAAATAGGATATATTTCGCACATTCAGGTCAAGTCATTTGAATGCCACTTAACTTCTTAGGAGGGTACAATGCGTTACAAGCTACTGGGACGGAGCGGGTTACGGGTCAGCGAAATGTCGCTGGGGACAATGACATTCGGTGAGGATTGGGGTTGGGGGGCCAGCTATGAGACATCAAAGGCGATGTTTGAGCAATACGCCGAGGCTGGCGGTAACTTCATTGACACGGCGAACTTGTATACGAACGGTACGAGCGAAAAGTATGTGGGTGAGTTCGTCAAACAGGATCGTGAGGCGTTTGTCGTTGCGACGAAATACACATTGACGGGAGCACGTAATCGTAACGAGCGTGAAGTGCGACCAAATGTGATAGGGAATCACCGTAAGAGCATGGTGCAGGCGGTTGAAGCCAGCCTGAAGCGTATGGAGATAGATTATATTGATATTTTGTACGTTCATGCGTGGGATTTCTTCACACCTGTTGAGGAAGTCATGCGGGCGATGGATGATCTTGTCCGGCAGGGCAAGATACTCTATGTTGCGGCAAGTGATACACCAGCGTGGATTATATCGCAGGCAAATGTGCGAGCAGAGTTGATGGGATGGTCCCGTTTTCTAGGCATCCAGGCACCTTATTCTTTGCTACAACGTGACCTAGAGCGGGCGATTATGCCGATGGCGCGTCAGCAGGATATGGCGGTGCTACCGTGGGGTATTTTATCCGGCGGTGTGCTGACGGGTAAGTTTCTTAAGGATGTCGAGGAACCCACGCGCATTGATCCGGCTTCATTGAACCTGAGTGAGCAGGCGATAGAAACGGTCAAAACAGTGGTTGAGATTGGTAAAGCAGTTGGGCGTCCGGCATCGCAGGTGGCGATTAATTGGGTACGGCAGCAGCAAAATAAGGCGCTTGTGATTCCGATTATCGGTGCGCGTAAGCTGGAGCAGCTTGAGGATAACCTAGCGTGCTTGGAGTGGGAACTGACTGCTGAACAACTGACGCAGTTGAATGTGGTTAGTGCGATTGAATTAGGTTTCCCACAGTCTTTCCTTGTTGGGAACCCCTATGTGTATGGTGACACCTATGATTTGGTTGATAACCATCGTCATGAAATGCCCGTTCCTGTGAAGTGATGTTCGTCTGTACCTGATTTCACTCGTATAGTCATCACGTAAATGGAGCAACCAACACCAGATAAAACACCCGCAAGGAGCTAACATAACATACAGAATAGGCGTTGTTGAATGAAGGGGTAAACGGGTAAACTGGGTACAGAGCAGACAAGAAGGAAAAGTCGATGAGCAAGAAATCCGTTTACCGTCCCCGGAACTGGAAAGCCTATAACCAAAGCCTCGTGCAGAGAGGCTCGCTGACGGTGTGGATTGATGAGGACGTGCTAGCCAATTGGCACCCTGAGCGGGTTTGTTGATGCGACGCCTGAGGTTGTAGATGGGGTCGTTTATGTTGGCAGTCGCGATAATATTTTCCGGGCAGTTGACGCGATGACTGGTGAATTCATATGGTCCGTTGATCTCGGGAGTGAGATTTATGCTTCAGTGGCGGTCGGTGATGAACTTGTGTACATATATGGACTAGACGGTGTTGTACACGCAATTGCGCGGCCAAACGGTGATATTGTCTGGACGGCTCGCATGGGTGGTCCAGCCTACTTATCACCTGTACTGGTACAAGATGTCGTATATGCCATTACGGAGAACGATGGGCAAATGTATGCATTTGATGCAATCAATGGTGAGCGGTCGTGGTCGTATCAGACTGGAAGCCAGGGAGACTGGCGCAGTGCGGCACCTGTGATTGCCGATGGCGTATCGTATATCACCAGTAACACAGAGAGATTGTTGGCTCTAACAGGAAAAATAGAGTGAATAGACCGGATATTGATAATCCGGCCTATTTAACGTTAGGCAGTAACACCTTCCATACGATCCTCAAGATTTGCATAGATTTCGCGCAGACTGTCGATCATGGCATCGTCGGTATCCCAATAGCCGCGTGATTCCGCCTCAAGTAGGCGACGGGTGATTCCAGCGGTAGCGTGGGGATTGGCGGCAGTTAACCGTGCTCGCATCTCATCGTCGAGCAGGAATGTCTCGGCGACATCAGTGTAGACCCAGCCCTCCACGGCATCGGCGGTGGCGCTCCAGCCGTAGGTGTTGGAGACACGGGTTTCAATTTCGCTAACGCCCTCATAGCCGTGTTCAAGCATGGCCTCGTACCATTTGGGATTAAGCATCTTAGCGCGAGATTCTAGACGCACCATCTCCGCTAACGATGACAGGCGACCGTTGAGGGAGAGAGCGTCGGCGAGGAGTACGGGGGGACGTTCGCCTGTGGCTTTTTCGACAGATTTGGTTACACCACCCAAGTATTCGTAGTAGTGGTCTACGTCGCTGATGCCGATTTCAAAGCTATCGATATTCTGGAAGGTTGCGCCAACGGTTGCCAGAGATTTCTCCATGATGGCACGCGCGTTGTGCCACTCACCGCGTTGACCGAAGGCGTAGGACTTGCTGGCAACGAAGGTTTCCCCTAGTTCTCCATCATCTTCCCACTGCGAGGATTCAACGAGGTAGTTCACATTGGCTCCATAATCGCCGGGGGCATTTGAAAATACCCGGGTTGCTGCCTCATTTATCGAGACGTTAAGGTCGGCGGCATGGGCTAATGTGTGTTTGCGGATGAAATTCATCTCCAATGGTTCATCCGCCTCAGCGGCGAGGTGTACCGCTTTATCTAGCAGGTGCATTTGATGATGGAGGAGGTCACGGAAGATGCCGCTTACAGTGATTACAACGTCAATGCGTTGGCGGCGGTGCTCTGCCAGGGGTATTAACTCCACATCGGCGACATTGCCCATTTCATCCTGGACAACACGAGCGCCGATGAGTGAGAGGACTTGTGCGACACCTTCACCGTCACTCTTCAGGTTGTCTGTACCCCAGAGGATCATAGCGATAGTTTCGGGGAGACCACTAGCTGCAGACAGTGACTCTAGCATCTCATGAACAAGTTGAGCGGCAGCATCCTGGGCAGCGGGTGTTGGGACACGGAAGGGGTCTAGGCCGTGGATGTTTCGTCCAGTTGGAACGACCGCAGCGTTACGGACAACGTCGTTACCCGGTGATGGTGCGATATAGCCGCCGTCAAGGGCAGACAATAGACCGTGTGTTTCTTGTTCGTCAAGCATTTTCGCAAGTAACCCCGACAGATACAACCAGAGTGGGGTGAGTTTACCGAGGGGAACATTGGCCGTTTGGTGCAGGTAGGTGTCAACGGCGTCGTAGTCCGGCGTGTTCATGAAGTAGCCGATGGCCTCACGGGTCGTATCGTTGAGGAACTCCCAACATTTCTGGCTCACGGGGTCTGTTGCGGTTGTATGGCGGATGGTGTCGTAATCCCAGCCGAGTCCCTGTGCAATCCAGTGGGGTAGTGGGGTGAGGGTATCGCCATTGTGAAGGGGAACACGGGTAAAAGCGGCGACTAATGCCAAAATGTCGATTAGCTGTGCATTTTCTGGGGGTTGGCCGAGGACGTGTAGGCCAAGTGGGATCATGCGGTGTTCGACCTGAATAAGTTCGTTGTTGAGAGCTGCGATGTAGCCTTCCGGATTTGTTTGGGGTGTGGGTGCATTTTCCGGCGCAATGTCAAGACGCGCAGCTTGCGTTTGAATGTCCTGTAGGAGTTCGGAAGAAGGACGATCGTGGTAGTTGTCGATGGTGTCCTTCAGCAGACGCAGCCCCTTGTATAAACCGGCCTGTTGTAGTGGCGGGACCATGTAGCTGACGAGTGTGGATAGGCCGCGCCGTTTGGCGATGGTGGCCTCACTGGGGTTGTTAACGCTGTAGTAGTAAAAATTGGGAATGCTGCCAATGAGTTCCAGCGGCCAATCAGCTGCACTCATGCCGGCCTGCTTCCCAGGCATGAACTCCATTGCGCCGTGGGTACCAAAGTGCAACACGGCGTCGGCATCGAAGACGTGTTCTAGCCATGTGTAGAAGGCAGCGAACCCGTGGTGGGGCGAAGCATCCTTTGTCATAAGCATCCGCATGGGGTCACGTTCGTAGCCGAAACTGGGCTGGATACCGATAAAAACGTTGCCAAGTTGTAGGCCAAGGATGTAGAACTCGCGTCCGTTAGTAAGAAGTTCCCCGGGGGCCTCCCCCCACATGGGGATTATACGCTCGTAGGATGGGAATAGTGTGCGGTACTCGTCTAGGGAGAGGGTGGTTGCAACATTGCCGTCGGTGCCGTAGATATGGGCATTGCCTTCTACGACGGCGGATCGTAAAGCATCTGGTGATGCTGGCACCTCTACATCATAGCCTTTGGCGTGCATATCTTGTAAGAGGTGGTACACGCTGGTAAATACGTCCAAGTAAGCAGCAGTGCCGATGTTGCCGAGGGTAGGCGGGAAGTTAAACAGGATAACAGCAATACGCTTTTGTGTGTTTGAGCGACGGTTGAGGCGAACCCGGCGTATGACGCGCTGTACAGTAAAGTCAATTTGATCGAGTAGCGGCGCGAATCGTTCTCCAGTGGTGGTGGGACCGCCGTAGACGAGCGGGTCGGTACAGCCGTCTAGTTCCGGGATGGCGATATTCATGGCAAGCTGCATAGGATTCAGCCCGGTGTCGTCTGTGCGCCAGGATTCGACGCGCTGGAAAGAAAGAGGGATTAGGCTTAGATAACCGATATTGAGTGTTTCGAGCGCCTCACGAGCTTCCTGGGGGCGGCTCTCTGCCATGCCACCGACCAACGAGAAGCCAGCTCCGTTGAGTAACAAGTCTACATCTGCTTTGCCGTTTGCTGCGGTGTAGAAAGTGTCCATTGCTGGACGGAAATCTAATCCAGCAGCATAGGATGTACGTGCTTCGATGCCTTGTGTGTCTAGTTGGCGAATCAAGGCGTCAAGATGATCTGTATTACCGGAGAGAATCACTGAGCGTAGGGAGAGAATGCCAACTGCGCCGTCCTGCCCGACAGGGAGGCCCTGGGTCCGTCGCCAGGCGTGATAGGCTTTGACAGAGTCGAATGGTGCATCGGCGTCTGGGTGGTAGATACCGAGTTCTGGATAGTGGATCGGCTCCATGATGGGTAGGGAGTCCAGAATCTGTGGGATGTAGCGTTCCACAATAAGCGCCAGCATCCGGTAGATGTTTTCCGGGGAACTTTGCATCCAGTAGTCGTGGACACTGATGTAGGTGTGGAGGTCTTTGGCCTTGCCCGGTATGAACTTCATGATTTTGCCAAGGTTACGCATCATGGCAAGCTGGCGTTTGCCCTCACTACGACCATGCTTAGGGCGAAACTTCTTCATCCAGCGTTTAAGCATGGAGGGGTTATCGTCCTCCTCCTTTTTAGCGAGGCTCAGTTCGCCAATACGAGTACAGCGGATGAGGGCTGGATTACTGGTAATGATGCAGGTCGGGGTTGTGATTTCTGCCAGAATACCCTGGAGTGGACGTACAAGTTCTTCACCGAACAGCATTGACCCGAAGATGAAGTCTGCCTTCTGAGCATTACTCGCAAGACGCGCCCAACTTTCGTCGCTGTGTAGGTCATTGACGGTGTAAAGCGTGTAATCCAAGTTAATTCCGTGGCGTTGATGTAGGAGTTGGGTTGCAGTACGCAAAGCCGCCGCGTGGTTGCCGTCCATAGTGAGAAATAAGAAGTGCATAATTGGTTGACTTTCTGTTACGTAAGGTTCGATGGAAAGGAGTTGCGCGGCATAACGTGTGCTGTGCCGCGCAAGTGTAGATGTGACGTGATTAGTCTCCGGTGGCGGGGCGCAAATCACCGTAATTGGGGAATCCCTCAAGCCCCTGCCACTGATTTTCCTCGGTTGTGTTGCGTGGTGGCAGCAGATAGGCCGCTACCAAGTGGCGACCGATGGCTGCCCGGTGAAACAGCACACGAGCGAAGTCCAGCGGGTTCTTGCTCCTGGTGTACTTGGTCATCTCGGTGTCATGCTCGACAACCATGTCCAGGTGGTGCCAGAAGCGCGGGTCATCGACGGGCATAGTGACGGGAAAGACCTGTGTGATGATGTCGTTGGTAAGGCGAATCACGCGTTGGTCATATTCACGCCACTCCAGGCCGAGAGCCGCGTAAAAGTCTTTGCGACGGGCATCGTTGAGATACATGGTGGCGTAGACGGCCAACTGGAAGAAGCGAATCCAGCGGCGATTCCCGCCCTCTAGTAGGTGTGGCTGTGAGCGCATCAGGATGGCGAAGAACTCCCCGTGGCGGTACTCGTCGTTACACCAATCCTTGAACCAGCGGAAAATGGGGTGAATGGCGAACTCTGGATGTTTCTCTAGTTGGCGGTAAATGTTGATGTAGCGAGCGTAACCAATTTTCTCAGATAGGTAGGTCGCGTAATAAATGAATTTCGGTTTGAAGTGGGTGTATTTCTTGCGCGTTTGAAGGACGTGTAGGTCAATTGAGACACCGAGGTCGCCCATTGTCTTGTTAAGGAACCCGGCGTGGCGGCCTTCATCGCGGCTCATCGACTGAAAGCAACTCTTCAAAAGTGGGTCGTCGAGATTGCGAACCATTTCAGCATAAAGGAGACACCCGCTAAACTCTGAGGTGCAACTGCGTTCCAGAAAGCTGATGAATAGATCGCGGACGGGCATGTTGTCAAAGTCTGCCTGAAACTCGTCGGTGCGCTTGAAGTGTTTCTTGTTGTAATCGTGTGCAAACTCGTCGCGTACCCATTCCATTTCCTCGCGGTGGCTCTCGTAGTCGAGGTTGTTGACCTCGTCAAAGTCGGTCGTGTAGAAACGGGGATCGAGTGCGGCTTCTTGTAAGGCTTGGCGGGTTGTTCCGCTGAGTTCTGGCATTTCCATGATGTGCTCCTTATAAGTGACAGTAGATTGATAGTGTTAAGCGACTTCATCGAGGAGTTCGGCGACCTCGACCATGCTGCTACGACGAATGAGCATCCGCGCAAGCGAACTGGCTTTGCGTAGCCGGACCCGACTGGTATAGCTCATCTCACCGTTTTCTGTGCGGCCATCTTTCAAAGTGGGTACGTCTAGGATGTGTAATGTGTCGCCAGGTTGGATCACCATATGCGGTGGCAGATCGACATGCAGGTGAAAATGCTCGTGCTCACTTTGGAGATGGACGGTTGCTTCGGCCTCTTGTACGGTTTCGTAGCGATACCAGAAGGCAAGCCCAACAATGATAAGTGCTATAACAATGGTTGTGGTCATCTTCGTTCCAATTTCTCTATGAATAAACTAAAAACGTTTGGCTTCCAGCAATTTGACGTGGTAGAAGCCCTTGCTGATGCTGGCGGTGCGGGTCACATGAAGCCCCTCTGCGCCGAGGGTAGACGTGACAACGCTATCGCGCATCATTTGGATTGTGGTACGACGTTCTCCCTTGGGAAAGTGGCCGCCGACCCAGTGTAAAAAGGCGAGGAATCGATTATATGGTGCATAGGTAATAAGCAGGGTGTTGGTGGTTCGACAGGCGAGATGTTGTAGGACAGGCACAAAGGTGTGGGGTGGGTAATGTACCAGGACATCAAAGCAAGCCACGATGTCGTGATTGCCCGTTAGGGATTCAATATCACTGATATAGCAGTGAATGTCGAGGTTGGCGGCTGCGGCTGCGGCCCCGGTTGCCTCAACCATGCGTGGGGCTATGTCCGCCGCAGTGACAGGATGACCACGACGTGCCATTTCCAGGCTGAATAAGCCCGTGCCACAGCCGGCATCAAGGACAGTTGCCGCTGGGGGTACGTTATCTAGCCAGGTTGTTGCCTGGTCTAGCATCAGCTGGTGGCCCTCACGCACGGTGCGACGGACCCGTGAGACGGGTCCGCTGCCGTAGATGGCAGACCAGCGATCAAAGCCCACACCGTTAAAGTAGGATTGCAACTGCGCCCGATGTTGGGTGGTAAGGTCTGCGTTGGTCATAGTTAGCGCCAGCTTCCGATTGCTTCGAAGATCTCGCGGTCGTGGAAGGGACGCGGCACGGTCGTCGGTGGGTTATTGAGCAACTGCTCGGTCATGTTTTCGAACGGTGCGGTACAGACATCCTGCTCCGGCTCGTCCATCTCCCATAGGGTGCATCCATTGAGGCGGCTACGACGGATGAGATCGTGATAAGGGATTTCGCCGAGAATGCGGGTATCGACCTTGTTCACGAACTGTTCTAGGAGACCGACACCGCCTCCGTGCTCATGATCGACACGGTTGGCGATAAGCCCAGCAAGTTTCACCTTATGGCGTTGGGCTTTTTGAGAGAGCGCCAAGCAGAGACGATTGGCGGCGAAGATGCTGTCGAAGTCGTTGGCAGCGATGATGATGCCGTAGTCGGCGTAGTTGAGGGGGGCGCTGAACCCACCACAGACCACATCGCCCAGTACGTCAAACAGAATCACGTCGTATTTGTCGTAGAGGTCGAATTGGTGTAGTAATTTGACGGTTTCGCCGACGACGTAACCACCACAACCCGATCCAGCAGGTGGCCCACCGGATTCGAGGGTGTCGACGCCAGCATAGCCCGTCTTAATGATGTCTTCCGGCTCAATTTCCTCGTGATGGAAATCAACCTCATTCAGAACGTCAATTACAGTGTCCTGTAACATGCCCGTGAGGGCGAAGGTGCTGTCGTGTTTTGGGTCTGCGCCGATCTGTAGAACCTTAGCCCCTTTGCGAGCGAACGCGGCGGATAGGTTCGAGCTAGTGGTGCTCTTGCCAATCCCTCCCTTGCCATAAACTGCTATAACGATACTCATATTTGAAAGCTCCTGTGGTGATGTGTGTATAATGTGGGTCAGCCGCCGATGGCTTCCCGTGCTTCTTGGAGGACATCCGCTGTGACGGTGGCATAGCCGTTGTCAGTGGCGAATTGTTCGGTATTGCGGCGGACGCGACCACGCACGAAGAACGGTACACGCTTCAGCATTTTCTCGGCGTCAGCGTGCCATGTCAGATCGTGGATGGTCGAGACGGGTTGATGATTGTCCGGTTCGGCAGGGCTGCCATCCTCGTACTCCAGCCCTGCGTCGCCAAACATGTCGATCAGGTGTTTCTCTAGCCCGAGCTTGGTTGACGTGTAAACTTTGTCCGCCAGGTAATCCGCCCCGGCGAAGCCCAAAATGGGGGTGTGGCTTAAGAGATGGTTCTCGATGTGGGTGGGTGGGGCAATGACCATGCACGACATGTCTAGTTTGCGGCTGGAGTGGCGCTCCATTTGCGTGCCGCAGACGAGATCCGGCGCGAGTTCTTCGATACGGCGGGCAACTTCCTGAAAGTGATCTGTGACGAGCAGGGCATCCGGATGGATGTAGCCGTCAAGTTGCTCGCGAATCCAATCTTCCTCGTGAGGGAGATAGGTTCCTGCTCCGGCGACGTTCATCGCGAGTTCGTCACGCAGGAACTTCACCATGCCGACGGTGTGGGTGGCATCGCCAAAGACGAAGGCGGCCTTGCTGCTAAAAGATTCCATATCGGCGGTACGGGCGAACCACGGCACGCCAGATGGGGCGCTCATGCCATCCAAGGAGAAGGCTGTCAACGGTGGCAGTTCAATGGGCGTGTGGCCCATCTGTGCGCCCACGCTGTTGAGAACCTCGAGGAGGTTATTGAGCCAGTGCAGAGTTGGCTGAACACCGATGGGCGCGTTGTAAAGTGTTGGGATGTTGAAAGCCGTTTCGAGATGTTCAGCAGCTCCCAACCCCAGTTCGCGATAGGGGGCAATATTTGCCCAAGCCCGGGGAAGTTTGCGTAGGTCATCAAGGCTGGCCCCTAGTGGCACGATTGCGTTGATTTTCACGCCAAGTGCGTCCATCATGCGGCGAAGTGCAATCACATCATGGCGAACATGGAAACCAAGTGACGCTGGACCGATGATGTTCACACTTGGGTAGGGCGTTTTATCCTGGGCGGTAGCGTAGCGTTTCGCCAACAGGGTGAACAAACTCTCTGCCGCGACGGTCTCCTGCATACGGTAGGGATTGGCGTCATAGAAAAGGACATCAGCATTGACTCCAGAACTATCGGCGACGTTCTGTAGGTTCTCCTGGAGGAGAATGGTACTGCAACTGGCAGACACCAGAATAAGTTCGGGGTGTAGACGTTCCTCAACTTGGCGCAGGGTTTCTGCGAGGCGGATAGTTCCCATTGCGAGGTCCTTGCCGCTGACGATGCTGGTGGTCATCTGGGGGAAGGTAGGTGTGCGTTCGAGCATGGCGAAGATTGGGTTGACATAATCGTCACCTTGGGGGGCGTGGAATACCGCGTGAACCCCTCGGAGGCTGTTGGCGATGCGGCCCACACCATGATGAGCCGTACCTTCGTACATCCAGTAAGCAAGTCGCATGAGGCGTTGTCCTTAGCTTTCGATTATTGGGATCGCGGCGGGCATGATGCCGACACGCCAGATGGGGTCATCGAGCGGGTCTAGTTGGGCGTGGCGCTTGATGCTCTTTGTGAACATCCCGGCTAGGGTGCCGACGCCGGTCCAGCCATGGATCGGCATGAAGGCGAACTCGGTGCTCCACTTGGCAACGATGCCGTGTCCGATAAGAGGGTTCGTGGTTGCCATTGTGCTAATCACGATATCTGGTTGTAAGCGTTCAATATCTTGAACCTGACGGTCGAAGTTAGGTTGTTCGACAATTTTTACACCTGCGAGTGCGTCTAGTTCTGCCTTGTGAAACTTTTTATTGATGTAGGTACTACTGCACTCAACGATTTCACAGCCAGCGGACTGCAAGAAACGTGCTAGGGGGAGTTCCATCAGGTTGTCGGCGGTGAAGAATGCTTTTTTGCCACGAAGCAACTCAACGTGCTCATTGATGTTCTGCCAGGATTTAGCCTCGCGCTCAGACAGGTCAATCTGCATATCAAATTGGGCGGCAAGGTCTTCCCAGAAGCGGCGTGTGCCATCTGGCCCGTAAGGAAATAGCGTAGTGAGCAGGGTCGCGTTACGTTGGCGTTTTAATTGGTTGGCTACCTTGGCGAGATAGGGCTGTAATGGGGCGAGAATGGTTCCTGGTCCGATGGGGGGTAGGTCATCAAAGCGGTTGCTGGGGAGGTAGCCCGCAACGGGAATACCCAGCCTTTCTGCCTCACGTTTGAAGTCTTCTGCAATTACATCGTTGACGGAGCCAAGGAATACGACCTCACGTTTGTTATCGGTTTTCTCTGGGCAGAAGGGGATGAGCGCATGTAAAACAGAATCCTCTGCCTGGGAGAAGGTGTAATCCAGGCCGCTGGCTGGGACGAAAAGTACCGGGAGGTCATCGGTTGTGAGAGATGATGCTAACCCCTCGAACTCGACCTTCATCACCTCTGGCGTGCAGGAAGACAGCAGGAAAATTACAGATGGATTGTGGTCCGCACGGATTTCCTCGATCAGCCCTTCAAGTTCTGGTTGCTGTTTAGACAGATCTTCCTCTTCCATAAGCGCGACGGCAAAGCGCGGCTTTGCAAATATCATCACGCCAAGGGTATTTTGTAGCAAGTGTGAGCAGGTGTGTGTGCCAAGAATTAAGAAGAAGCTGTCTTGTATCTTTTGATAAAGCCAACCGACGCACGTTAGGCCACAAAAGCTGTGGTAAGCGCCGTCTTCACGTTGGATGGGAGTGGTGCTAAGTTGCATGTCGGCTGTCTTTCTGTTGTAGTTTCAAGTTTTTACTACGCCATTATGCAAGTATGACGCATTGCGGTTGTCTTTAATCGTTAGTTGTTGGGTAGGATGAAGCCATCCTCGAAGGTCGCCGTTCGATTCTCAAGATTGTCTAGTAGGGCGATAAGCTCTTCGTTTGTGGGTTGTCCACCGTTTTTGCGCCACCATGCGTAGTACCACAAGAGCGAATTCTCGAACCCTATACGAACTTCATCTGCTGTTAGCGGTGGAATCTTCCCTTGGAGTTGTTTGAGGGCTTGGTCAATGTCGGCCTGTGAGAGACTAGAGGTTGATTGCATGATGATACGGGCACGTATTAGGAACAGTTCACGTTCGATAGCGGGGAATTCCTCGGCTATTTGACGGATGTTACCCAGGTATGCCACTGTGTTCTGGCGTGGCTGTCCATTATCGTCCCGATAGCTTTCGACGAGGTATGCATCGTGGAACGTGACATCGGCGATGTCCGCATTGCGATGACCTCTGACTATCCAGCGAATAAACATGATAACTCCATGTGAGAACGAACGTGATAATTTCCAGGTTACTCACACAAATCACATGCTGCAATCATTTTTTTGTTTATTTGGGCCGTAGGGAGTGAGGAGGATGGTTCGTTAGGACCATGCAGTTTGTTGCATGATCCTAAGGTCTAGACTGTAACGAGGTTAACTGTCACGATAAGGACAATGATTTGCAACACAGAGACGAGGGCACCAAACATCAGCGCACGCGGCGCTGATTGCACTAAGGCCCTGAAGTGAATGCGCAAACCGATACCGGCCATAGCTACGATGAGAAGTAGCTTGCCAACTAGCGAGATCGCTGCGATGGCTACGGTGGGCAAAACCCCAAAGCTACCAAGTAAGCTCAATGCGAAGAACCCTAAGATGAACAGGGGGATACCGATACGCGGCTTGCGGCTTGGGGCAGACTTGCGGTTTCGTTGGCTCAAGTAGCCTAACAGCACAACAATCGGGCCGAGCATAAGTATGCGCCCCATCTTCACAGCGATGGCTACCAGTCCAACATCATCGCCCAGTATGTTACCTGCTGCTACGACCTGCCCGACGGCTTGGAGCGAACCACCGACGAGCAACCCACTCTCTGCAATCCCGAATGAGAATAGCCGTGCAATTGTTGGGACCAGGAAAATACCCAGCGTGCCCAGCAGGTTCACGATGCTGATCGAAATGCCGATGTCGGTTTCTTTGGCGTTGATCGCTTGACTGGTGGCGGCGACTGCTGACGAGCCACAGATGCCATTTCCTGCACCGATTAATAGGCTGAACTCACGTGAATAGCCGAGGTGCGGTCCCAAGAGTAGGCTTGTCCCAAAGGATGTCAACAGTGTCATGAGAATCACAAAGGCGGCGCTGGGACCAAGGCTTGCCAGGCTTGCGAGTTGCAGTTCTACGCCAAGAAGCCCGATGGCTATGGGGAGAATCTGCTTTTCTGCAACGCGTGCCCCCTGATTAAATCGTGCTGTACCAGGGAACAGGTTGCCTAATGTGATACCTAACAAGATTGCGATGGTGACACCACCAAGCCGGGGTAACCAACCGCCAAGAAACCAACTTATTGCCCCCAGGATGACTGCAAAGAGCAACCCAGGCAGGATGGGGTTTACCTGTGGGGGACGCGCTTGTTGATCTTCTGCGGGTGTTTCGCTGCCCAGGGATTTGATCTGTTCTGGCATAGCTATCGGTTAATACCGTGACGATCAAGATAGTCCTGAATGTTAACGACCTGATGAGTTTCGATGGATTCTTGGGCGGCGAGGGCAACAATCACAGACCATAGGCCCTCGTTTGCTGTGGCCGTATTGGTTGCACGCCCTTCAATATTTTCAATGAAATTGACATGTTCGTAGTAGGTTGCGCCGCTGTGGCCGCTACGCTCGATCCATGTGGGATAGCCCGGTTTCATTGTTCGTGAGGGTTTGCTTTCGCTACACATAACCTCCATGTGGCTTTCCATTTCTAGGTTAGAAAGAAAGTCTTGATGTTCCCAGGCCCGGATGCGTCCTTCATCTCCACAGACGGTCAGTTCCTCAGAGAACATGGGGGCGAACATACAGAGATTGAAGTTACCACGCACGCCATTGTTATAGTCCACGACGACCATTGCGTTATCGAGAATATCCGACTTTTCGCCGTTGTATTCGAACTCGCGGAAGTTAACGCTCATACCACCGGACGCGTAAACACTCACGGGGCGTGCACCGGCGAATAGGTTTAGCAGATCAAAGTAGTGGCAGCATTTTTCTACCAGGGTGTTACCGGAGAAACGGGAGAATTTATTCCATTGGTTGACTTTATCGAAAAACGGCATTCGGTATTCTTGAATGCTTACCAGTTGGATTTTTCCGATAGTTCCACGCTCGAAAACCTCGTAGATGGACTCGGTATACATGGCCTTGTAACGATATTGCAGGCCAATTTGAAAAACGCCGGTGTAGCTTTCTGCGATCTCTGTGATTTCGACAGCACTTTCAGCGGTGGTGCTAATGGGCTTTTCGAGCAGGATATGTTTGCCGGATTTCGCGGCTACACGGACGATGTCGAGGTGGGTGTAGTTGGGCGTGCAGATGATAAGGCCATCAACTAGTGGATCGCTACAAGCGGCTTCGAGCGTTTCATAGACCACAAGTGGCTCGTCAGGGCGGGTTTCTGCATGGGCAGTCTTGGCCCCTTCGATGCTACGAGGATTGGGATCATAAACCCCATTAACGGTTGCGCGTCCTTCAAGGTGTGTGACGCGAATGTGTTCCTGTCCGTTAATACCTGTCCCAATGATGTTGAAACGATAGCGGGGTTGACCTTTGTGCATAAGGAAACGATCCGCTTCAGGGAGATAGCTGAATTGTGCATCACGAGATAGGGCACGGCTGGTAATCTCTTTGGATTTCTGAGACATGTTTTCTGTAAGACCTAGTGCTATACGATGATCGGTTAAAAAGGTGGGGCCCCCCATAGTGGATGCCCCATTTTGATCTTAGGGTACGGGATGACCGTTGGCGGCTTCGAAGAGTTGATACCACTCTATGCGGGTGAGTTCGATATTGTCCGCCTTAACGCTCTCGTGGATGCGGGCTGGGTTCATGGTACCAAGTATGGGCATGATGCCTGCTGGATGGCGCAACAACCATGCGAGCATAATTGCGCTACCAGAAACGTTGTACTGCTCTGCTAGCTCGGCCACAAGTGACGCTGCCGCCTTAATGTGTGGCGGTGAGCTGTCATCTGCTTTGAAAACTTGGCCGCCAGCTAATGGGGACCATGCCTGGACCATTATGTCGTGGAGACGACAGTAGTCTAGGGTTCCGCGTGCGGCTGTGTAGGCAGCATCGGTGGTGTTTGCGACAATACCATCGTTGATGAGGTCATTGTGTATTAGGTTGACCTCAATTTGGTTGGCGACGAGCGGTTGGTCCACATAGCGGCGTAGTAGTTGCATCTGCATGGGGGTGTGGTTACTGACGCCGAAGTGGCCCACTTTGCCGTCCGCCTGGAGTTTGTCGAAGGCGCGTGCGACCTCTTCTGGTTCGACGAGGGCGTCCGGACGGTGGAGCAACAAAAGGTTAACGTGTTCGGTGCCTAAGCGTGTGAGTGTTCCTTCAACGGCAGCGATCAGATGGTCGTAGCTAAAGTCATAGCGCCCTGGACCATTTTCATCGCCGAGGATGATACCGGCCTTGGCCTGGAGGATCACTTTGTCGCGCAATAACGGGTTACGACGCAGTGTCTCACCGACAAGGGCGTCCGATTTTCCTTTGGTGTAGATGTCGGCGAGGTCTATAAGCGTGATACCTGCCTCGACTGCGGTCTCAATCAGCGCCACAGCTTGTTCAGTGATCTCAGTCGTGGGTGGCTCGTTGTTCCAGTGAACGCCAAGATGCCATGTCCCGTAGGCAATACGCGAAACATCAAGGTCGGTGTGAGGGATACGATACGTTTTCATGTGGTGTCCTGTCTTTAGACGCGTGGCGCGGCTGCGAGTGGCGTCATGGGAGCGGATTGTGGCACACGCCCCTGGGCCTCTGGCATGGAAACTGTCTCCAAATGGGGCAGCACTAACTTACCGAAACGCTGACATTCATCCAGGTGTGGGTAACCGGAGAAGATAAAGGCGCGAATCCCCATTTGTTTGTAGCGCTCGATTTTCTCTATGATCTGCTCTGGTGTGCCGACCAAGGCAGCACCACAACCTGAACGGGCGCGTCCAATCCCTGTCCAGAGGTGCGACTCAACGTAACCGTCCTCATTGGCGCGATCACGGGCGGATGCCTGGAGTGACACACCGAGTGATTTTGCATCTTGGGCACGGTTACGTATCGCCTCGCCGAAATCATCGTCTAGCTTGGAAACAAGTAAATTTGCTGCCTCACGCGCTTCCTTTTCGGTCTCGCGGACGACCATGTGAACACGTAAGCCAAAATCGACCTTGCGGCCATAGTCGGCGGCACGGTCGGAGATATCTTGCATGTGTCCCTGAAGAATTTCTTCTGTGTCCGGCCACATCAGGTAGACGTCACAATGTTGAGCGCATAGGTCCTTACCTTGGGGTGAATACCCACCAAAGTAGAGGAGTGGCCCTCCGTTTTGGTAGGGGCGCACGGGGTCGGTTGTGGGAAGGTGAATGTTGTAATGCTCGCCATTGTAGTTGATTTCGTCCTGGGTCCAGGCTTGTTTGAGAATCTCGATGACTTCACGAGAGCGCTGATAGCGGAAGTTAGAATCGCGTTCCTCCCCGGGCATATTTGAGGAGATGATGTTGATGGTTAGACGACCCTTTAGCATATGATCCAGGGAGGCGATCGTGCGAGCCAACATTGGTGGGTGTAACTCGCCACAGCGAACGGCAACGAGCAGGTTGATGTTCTCTGTCTGGGGTGCTACACCGGAAGCAAAGGTAACGGTATCTTGGCCAACCTGATAGGAGTTTGGGCACAGGATATTGCGAAAGCCCATTTTATCGGCGGTTAGGAGGATGTTGGATGTGTGCTCGAATGTACTCTTGAGATTGTCATCTGGTACACCAAGATATTGATAGTCATCACTGCAAAGCGGAGCGAACCAACTGACTTCTGCACTTGTGAGGTGTGGGGAGCGTATTTTAACCATGAACGTTACTCTGTAACTTTCTGTTCGGACTCGGACAAATCTAGGAGACGATAATCACGGTTCCAATAGATGAGGGGGTTTTCACCTGGATGAAGGACTTCGGTAGCCTGAATTTCACCGACATAGATTGAATGGGATCCCATACTTACGCGACTGTAGACTGTACAGTCAAGCCAAGCGAGGGCATCTGCCAGAATTGGAGCACCTGTAGTTGCGGTGGTCCAATCTCCCTCGGCAAATTTTTCTTCTTTGCTAAATGCAAATCGATTGGACAGGGATTCATGATGTTCGCGCAGGAAATTGACAGCAAAGACAGCATCCGAGCGTTCGAACAGCTCATGAGCGTGTCCCTTGTGATTCACGAATATGGCGATGAGAGGAGGATCTGCGGAGACAGATGCGAAAGCTGAGGCGGTTAGCCCGTGAATTTCATCCCCGGCTTTGACTGTAATGATGGTCACGCCGGATGCGTATTGGCTTAATGTCTCTCGGAACGCGTCCGATTGAATAGGCATAAATTCCTCTTTGTAGGTGACGTGCGATCTAATTTTGGACAAATCGAACGGACAAGTAATCGTTTTGTCCATTCATTCATTGACTACTAAAGCGCAGGTCGGTATATTTGTCAAGATTCAGTTGGCTATTTTGGAAACTACATGGCAACAGTACGTGAAATTGCAACGCTGGCGGGGGTTTCTAAGAGTACGGTGTCGCTTGTGCTAAATAATAAGCCGGGGGTATCCGAAGAGAAGCGCCGGCGGGTACTGGCGGCACAACAAGAACTACTGGCACAGACAGCGAACAATTCGCTAACGGATATTGAGCATCTGCCAACACGTCAAACAGTAGATGGAGGGACAAGTAAAAGCACAGGCTCTATGCTATCTATCTTGGTTTTGCATCCACCTGTGCCACGCTCCAGCTATGTGTTTAGCGAGATTTTACAAGGCATTCAGAGCGCAGCAGAGACGTATAACGTGCAAGTGCGATTGGTGGCAAATGGACCATCTGAGGCTGACCAGCATGTCTCTCGCTTGTATTTCACGGAACCGAGGCTACGGCCCGATGGGGTTCTACTCTTTGGGGCACAACAGTATGAGCCAACTCTGGATGCTGCTGAACAGGTTGGGATCCCATGTGTGGTGTTGGGAAGAGATACAAGTCGTTATGATGTTTCTGGCCTGGGGCGCAACGAATATCGTTATGCGTATGAGGCAACCCGTTATCTGATTGACCTAGGGCACTGTGCCATCGCATTTTTAGGGGGGGACGCGGCTTATGATTATCTACACACGCGTCAAACCGGATACCGAGAGGCCCTTCGTGAGCAGGGTATAGCGATATGTGAGGATTGGATCCAGACTGGACGTGGTGATCTGGCGACTGCACACATTCTCGAACAAGCTCAAGATGTGACTGCTGTGATGTATATTAATGACACTTGTGCTGCGGAAGGACTGCCCCTCATTACCAAGGCTAACCTGAAAATCCCAGATGATCTGTCGGTGATTTCTTTTGATGACACTGAAATCGCACGTGGCTACCAGCCCCCCCTAACGTCAGTATCGTATAGGCGCTATGAGGAAGGGCAGTGGGCAGTCAAGATGTTGATAGACCAAATTCGTTACCCCTATGTTGAGCGTGTGCATGTGATATTTAGGGCGGGTTTGGTCGAGCGTGGGTCATGTTGCCCACCCCTTAAGAAATGAACATAGGCCACATACTACAAAGCATAGCCTATGCCACACAAGACTACACGTTGAAACGGAAGAGGATAACATCTCCGTCTTTGACGAGATAATCCTTGCCTTCAAGCTGCATTTTTCCGGCATCTTTGAGAGAGGCCCAACTCCCTAACGCTACAAATTCATCGTAGTTGGCAACCTCTGCACGGATGAACCCCCGTTCAAAGTCGGTGTGAATGACCCCAGCAGCTTGTGGTGCTGTCCAACCTTCACGGATTGTCCAGGCGCGAGATTCTTTCTCACCAGTTGTGAAGTAACTGGTGAGACCAAGGAGCTGGTAGCTTTTGCGGATCAACTGTTCCAAGCCACCTGTTTCAACGCCTGCAAGGTCAAGGTATTCGGCGCGTTCCTCATCTGTGAGGCCAGCCATTTCTTCCTCCAATTTGGCACAGATCTTGATGACCTCAGCGCCTTGTTCTTTGGCGATAGCACGGGTCTCCAGGACATAGGGATTTTCCGCCTCGCCTAGCTCTGCTTCGCTGACATTGGCGGCAAACACAACAGGTTTTGCCGTCAGGAACCGCATATCGCGGTTGAGTGTGAGAAAATCTTCGTTGTCACGACCGGAGTATACTGTCAGCAATTTTCCCTCACCCAAAAAATCGAGAATATCCTGCGCTAGCGCCATTAGTGGCCGTGCGTCTTTGTCCGCTTTGGCCTGGCGTTGCAATCGTTCGAGCTTGCTTTCTAGCTGTTGGATGTCTGCTAGGATCAATTCGGTATTGATGATCTCAATGTCACTGCGCGGGTCTGGTTTTCCGTTGATGTGAACAACATTTTCATCGTCGAAACAGCGGACAACCTGCAAGATCGCATCAACATCACGGATATTACCAAGAAACTTATTGCCAAGCCCTTCGCCCTGGCTTGCCCCCCTTACAAGTCCGGCGACATCGACAAATTCGACGGTCGCATGGATGGTTTGCTTGGATTTCGATAGTTGTGCGAGTTTGTCCAGACGTGAGTCTGGCACTGGTACAACGGCCTTGTTTGGTTCGATTGTACAGAAAGGGTAATTGGCGGCCTGGGCATTCTGTTCCTTTGTCAACGCATTGAATGTTGTGCTCTTACCAACGTTGGGTAGGCCAACAAGCCCGATGCTGAGGCTCATAGAAGCTCCTGAAATTCGGATTTGCAATATAGCGTCATATCATAAACAAGCGTGTGGCTAAACTCAAGTTGGGGGGTTGTCAATATTGTGCGAGGTAACAAAAAAGGCTGTGTCTGGTTAGCACAGCCGATTCGGGAGCGACGGGATTCGAACCCGCGATCTTTGCCTTGACAGGGCAATATGTTAACCGCTACACCACGCCCCCTGTTCAACAGAATGAAGAATATCATTGTGATAGGGATTCGTCAAGAACTAGATCAACGAGTTTTTAAAATCTTGGCTCACGGAATATGACGGAGGCGTTTTGCCCTCCTAGACCAAAATTATTGGACATAGCGTATCGTATTGGTTCATTGGTGGAACGTGCTTGATTTGGCACATAATCGAGATCACAGTTGGGGTCTGGGGTTGCCAAGTTGATTGTCGGCGGAAGGTATTGATTGTCCATAGTTAAGATGGTCATGATTGCTTCTACAGCACCGGCAGCAGCCATCAAATGCCCAAAGACACTCTTGTTGCTGCTAATGGCTAGTTTATGGGCGTGATTCCCAAAGACTTTGTGGTATGCGAGGCTCTCTAGGCGGTCGTTTTCGAGAGTGCCGCTGCCATGTGCGTTGATGTAGTTGATTTGACTGGGTGTTATCCGTGCGTCGTTGATCGCTCCCTGGACGGCACTGACCATGCCCTTGGCCCCTGGTTCCAACATTGCAATATGGTAAGCATCGGATGTATTAGCATGTCCTGCTAATTCAGCATATATTGTCGAACCACGTTGTGTGGCATGTTCTAATTCCTCCAAGATCAATACGCCGCTTCCTTCACTCAAGACAAAACCAGTGCGATCCAGATCAAAGGGACGACTTGCTACAGTGGGGTTATCTTCATATCCTTCGGCCAATGCACGCATCGAGGCAAATCCAGCGTAGATGTAATCTTGGAGAATAGCTTCTGTAGCACCTGCAACGACAACATCAGCTTGGTTGGTGCGTATGAGGTCTGTGGCGAGACCAAGCGATTGCGTCCCCGTTGCACAGGCGGCAATGGGAGTGTGTAACGGGCCGTGGATGCTCAACATACGGCTAACATAGTGAGCCGGTATGTTAGGCAGGCAATTTCCAAAAGAAACAGGGTTTGGACGCTGGTGCCCATTTGCGCGATATGCGCTGGTCATACTTTCGGCAAGCAGGTGTGGCCCCATTGTTGTTCCCATAACTGTTGCAGCCCGATTGTTGAGTTGTGTAAGCTTGTCTTCGGATAGTTGCGCGTGGTGCAGCGCCCGTTTCGCTGCAATCACAGCAAATTGTGACACCAGCGGCATACGTCGTGCATCTTTGCGGCTGAAATAGGGTGATGTATCTATTTCTTGTACTTGTCCGCCGATTTGCACGGGGACATGATCTAGATTGACACGCGTCACCCGGCGGATCCCAGACTGTCCAGCTAGTAGCGCCTGCCAAGTCTCATGGGCATCTCCAAGTGGGGTGATTGCACCAAAACCTGTTACAACGATACGGCGTCGGTCTGATTGGGGTATTTTGTTCGTCAAGAGGCTGAGAGTCCTTGCTTAATGACATCAATGATGTTGGATTCATGAGCACGAATCGCCTGATAAATGGCATTACGCATAATTGTTGCATCTGATGAGCCATGAGCAATAATAACAATGCCATTGATTCCCAAGAGTGGCGCACCACCAAACTGTGTTGGATCCAGTTTTTTCACAGTGTTCTGCAAATATGGACGTGCTAATGAGGCGCCTAACTTTGCTCGTAGATCGCTGGTCAGTTCGGTCCGCATGACGCGAAACACTGTTTTCATGGCAGCTTCGTAAGTTTTCATAAGAATATTCCCGACGTAACCGTCTGTTACCGCAACATCAACATTACCAGATATAAGATCGATTGGTTCGATGTTGCCAACAAAATTGAGGGCCATCTCTTGAAATGCAATGTTTGCATCGCGAACGAGTTGATCGCCCTTTCCATCCTCTGTGCCATTGGATAACAGTCCCACACGCGGTCGTTCGATTTGTAAGACACGATTGGCGTATAGATCGCCCATCATAGCAAATTGCTTGAGCCAATCGAGTTTTGAGTCGGTATTTGCTCCGGCGTCCACTAGAATGATAAGATTTCCGTTTAACTCTGCGACCACAGTGAGCGCGGGACGCTTGATGCCGCGAATACGGCCAAGGCTATGAAGGGTTGCGATGCTGAGGGCTGCGCCTGTATTCCCGGCTGTGACAAACGCATCTGCCTTGCCATCTTTTACCAATTGCAGACCGACATGCATTGAAGAGCCTGGCTTTGCCTTGCCAACGCTCGCAGGTTTATCATCCATTGTGACTTGTTGAACGGCATGAACGACCTCTAGCGAGAGATTAGACGTGTTCTGTTTGGCGAGTTCTGCCTCTACTTGCTTTTTGTCGCCGACAAGGATCATGGTCTCATTAAAATCATGGGCTGCAAGCACAGTGCCGGCGACATCTGGCGCTGGGTTTGCGTCGGTTCCCATTGCGTCAACAGCAATACGCATCACTTTTATCCTTTTGTATGGCTGGTGTACCAACGTTGTAACACAGTTTTGGATAAACTCAAATGCCTGCACTTGACACAATAGGCATTCGACCTATACTTTAGATCGAACTAGCCGCAGTGGCGGAATTGGCAGACGCGCACGGTTGAGGGCCGTGTCCTTACACGGGGTGGAGGTTCGAGTCCTCTCTGCGGCAAACAAGCTCACACAACTGTGTGAGCTTTTACTTTTCTTGCGACAGAATATGCAACGATGTAACATGGGGCCTGTGTGGTACGAGGACTAACCTAAAGGAGTGGTGCATGGCCGAGTCTCTCGACAGTACTTTACTTGAAGCGTATGAGCTGATTGAAGCAAACCGGATCGACGAGGCCCGGAAGTTACTAGTGCCCTTGTTGGACCAGTATCCTGATGAACCTGATTTGTGGTGGGTTTACTCACATGCGGTTGACAATCGCGAGGAAGCGCAGCGTGCGCTTAGACGCGTTGTTGAACTAGATCCAAGTTATGATGAAGCATCCTATATGCTTGAGGAGCTTGACGTAGCTATGGGGGAATCTACACTGCCAAAAATTCAGCCACTGGAATCAATTCGCTCATTACCCCCCCCTGAAACCACTCTAGAACCCTTTGAGGATGACATTGGTGGTGACAATGTGGCGTTTGATGATTTTGATGATGGTGATGCCTTTCTGGATGAAGATGAGACAGGAAACGGCCCGAATCTCATTCTTCTAGGCGGCATTGTTGTTGTGTTGATTTTGGTTTCTGCAATTGTGTTATTTTTCGCCATCAATGGCAATGGAACACCCGAGCCAACACCGGCTATAGTTGCTGATGCCCCCACAGAAACACCAGCCCTTGGGGCTGTAGCGTTAACGGATGTTAGCGAGCCTACGGAAACGGCCAGCGAGACACCAATGACTGTGGATACAAGTGCGGCAAATGCTACAAATACACCGGATGAAGTGTCTTCGACTTCGACAGAAGACCCCACAGCCACCGAGCAAGCCACAGATACTGAGGTGCCGACAGCAACAGCTACAGAAGCGCCAACAGATACTCCCATACCAGAACCGACAAGTACGGATACAGCAACTCCTACACCAACGGTTGATCCTTCGGTGGCAATTATAGACACACTCGGCGATTTTGAGCTCAGTGAAAATGAACCACGGGTGGTAGATACGAGCCTGGGTGAAACTTTGGTTGTGGAATTCTGCCTTGGGGAGGGTGATCGTAATGCGCTGCTAGATCGAGCATTGACCGCACTCGCAAATGTATCGCTGGAGGATGCGACATATGATGCACTCGCAGTTTCTCTATTCGACTGCGAGTCTGGAGACACATTACGCGTTATTGGTGTAGAAACAGGGGACGTACAGGCTTTCCAGGATGGTGATCTTGATGAGGAAGCCTTTCAGTTAACTTGGACTGCTGTCGGTTAGTTGTACACTACCTGGAGATTGGGGCAGGGTAATGGTGAACGTGGTGCCTTGCCCGATCGTGCTATCTACTTCGATTTCACCCTGATGTTTTTCTATGATGCTATAGGTTACAAATAATCCGAGGCCTGTTCCACTTGGTTTGGTGGACACAAATGGGTCAAATATTCGATCTATGATTTCTTCAGAGATGCCTATTCCTGTATCTCGAAATTGGATCTTTACCCCGTGGGATTCGTGCCACAACCGAATCGTGATTTTGCCCTGATTGTGTTCTTCCATCGCGGCTTTTGCGTTCAAGATGATGTTCATGAATACCTGTTCAAGTTGATCGCGGTTCGCTTGAATGTTTGGCACATCCTGGAAATCACGCACAACCGTGATGTCAGCATGCTCGAGGGCTTTCTGATTGAGTTTTATGATTGCATTTAGAACGTTTGTTAGGTTAACGTTGCTTAGACCAAGACTACTGCTGGACTTTGTAAATTCCAAAAGTTGTCGAACGATTCGACTGATCCTTTTCACACTGTCTTGAGTCATACTAATTAGCTCAAGATCTATAGGTTGGTTGGCCTGTGCATCTTCTATAAGGTACTCCAAGTTGAGTTGAATGGGTTGCAGGGGATTGTTAATTTCATGGGCGATGCTTGCTGCTAAGTTGCCTATCGAGGCGAGTTTTTCTGACCGGAATAATAATTGTTGGGTGCGTTTTAGTTCTTCAGTTCGTTGCGTTACCATATCTTCAAGATGTAGCGCGTAGTTGGCCTGGATCTCATATAGTTCGGCATTGTGTAGTGCCAGCGATGCCTGGCGGGTAATACCCCTGAACAACATTTTATGGTTGTTATCGAAATCCGCCGTATCAGAAGCAACCATCAACGCACCGAGACGATTTTGTCCGTGGCTAAGGGGTAGAATCATTCCATTTCGATAACCGAAATGAGATTTATCAGTATGATTCCAAACGTGTTCGCCATTGATACGCTCTAAATGAGCCACAATTGCGCTAATTTCCGTATCATTCACAGGTGCAGAGCTATTGTTCTGGAGGCGATAGGTTTCGACCTGCCCGTCCTCATTATAATGTGCAACAAATGCGATTTCACCTGGAATAAGATCAAGTGTGAGATACAGCACGATCGCAAACAGTTCATCAAAGCCAAGATGTCGATTAAGTTCTTCACTCACACGTAACAGGGTTTCAAGTTCTTGTTTTCTTTGCTGTAGTGTTTCTTCGAGTTGGCGTGCGCGCATCTTGCTTCGTGCGCGTGCGAGCAACTCCTGTGGGGCGAAAGGTTTCGACATATAATCGTCTGCGCCGATATTCAGCCCCATTGCGACATCTGAGGGACGGCGTGCCCTCGCTGATACGACGATAGTCGGAATGGCGGCTGTGTTGTTGTTCTCCCGTAGCCGTCGCAACACCTCAAAGCCGTCCATTTCTGGCATTTGTATGTCGAGCAAGATGAGATCAGGTAGTTGATTGTGGGCAAGTTCGAGCGCCTTCACGCCGGTTGCAGCTAACTCAACTTGGTATCCTTCACGTTCGAAGACATGCTTGAGCATTGTTGCGGCGGCAATTTCATCATCTACAACCAATACCATAGGGGGGGTGTGTTTTGTCATAATCATCCCGCTAATCGCTCACATCTTGGGCTTTTATTTCTTAGATGATACAATTTATGCGTTCGTATTGCTAAATATTGATAGGTGCAGGTGTGAACCAACAGAGTATGCTGCGGCAAACAAATCGCGAGATACGACATTCTATATTTTGGGGGATTTCGGTGGGTTTGGCAATTGGTCTTGCGTTCCTTCTGGGGTTTTTCACCAATGATTTGCTCAGCACATCCGTAACGGCATCTGCGGCAGTAGAAAAAGGCATTATTGGATACCCATTGCTTGATGAGGTGCAGGATTTAATTGATAGTAATTATCTTCGTGAGCAGCCTTCTTACCAAGAGCGACAGTACGCGGCAATCCGAGGGATGTTAGGGTCTCTTGATGACCGATACACGTTCTTTATCGACCCACCAGTTGCACAAAGTGAGTCTGATGTTCTAGCGGGAACATATGGTGGGGTTGGGGTGCAGATTCAGCGCACCGAGCAGGGTGAACTACAAATGTTTCCCTTCGATGATAGTCCGGCACAGGAGGCAGGTATTTTACCTGGTGATGTGTTGATTGCGATTGATGATGAAGCCATTACGTTTGAAATGAGACAGGACGTTACCGATCAATTACTCCGTGGTGAAGTCCGTCGAAACAATGGTGTAAATATTACCTATGCACGTGATGGGCTTGAGAATTTCCAAACGGTGTTTGTTCCATTTGGTGTCATCAATGTGCCGTCCGTGGTGTGGCGGGTCTTAGCTGAGGCCCCTGAGATTGGCTATGTACAAATTCTGCGATTCACAAACCGGACCCCACAAGAGACTGAGATGGCACTGGAAGAATTACAGGATGCTGGCATTCAAGGTTTGGTGGTGGACCTACGCGATAATAGTGGTGGGCTGCTTCAAGAATCTGTGGATGTCGCAGATGCTTTCTTGGATGGCGGTGTCATTGTGTATGAGATAAACACTGACGGTGAACGTTCCTTTGACGCTAACCCAGGAGCAATTGTTAAAGACGATATTTCGATGGTTGTTCTGGTCAACAATGGAACTGCTAGTGCCGCAGAATTGGTTGCCGGGGCGATAGGTGACCGAGACAGGGCGCTGTTGATCGGCCAGCGCACATTTGGCAAAGGTACTGTGCAACAGATTTACCGCTTATCCGATGAATCCTCAATTCATATCACCTCAGCAGAGTGGTTCACACCTCGTCGTTATCAGCTTGACGGCCAGGGCATAGAACCTGATATCGCGATGATTCCTGATGAAAATGGCCGCGACGTTGAACTTGGTGAGGCTATTCGACACTTGACCGCTGAAATAGGAGATTAGATTATGCGTGATATCAAAATCATTACGAAGAACCGTAAAGCCTATCACGATTACTATGTTGATGACACCTACGAAGCTGGATTGGTCTTGATGGGGTCTGAAATAAAGTCCATACGTGCAGGTCAGGTTAACCTGCGAGATGGGTATATTCAGGAACAGGGGGGAGAACTGTGGTTGTTGGGAGTGCATATTTCGCCCTACGAGCAGGCGAATCGAAATGGACATTCCGACCCAACACGAGCACGTAAATTGCTACTGCATAAGCGTGAGATTGCCCAGATTATGACGTGGATTCGGGAGAATTCGCAGACTGCCGTGCCCACAATGTTGTATCTGAAACATGGGTTGGCGAAGGTTGAGGTCGGCCTAGCAAAGGGCAAGAAGCTCTACGACAAACGCGAGTCGATCAAAAAGCGTGATGCAGATCGTCAGATCAAGAGGGCACTCAAGGGTAATTTGTGACTATGGAGGAGTTTCCATCGACAATCCGCGAGATTAATCGGTTATCAGATGCCGAAAAGACAACGATCTATCACACATTGCTGCCAGAGTGGGTGAGTACTTGCTCTGGCGCGGTATATTTTCGTTTTCCATCTGGCAGTCGTGCGCTGGAGATTACAGTAAAACGCGACGCGGGTGATCGGGATCCACTGATGTATTTAAACATGGTGGACACCTTCAACAATCAGATTTTGATTTTATTGTTGGTTGTGAATGATCTTGATGGTCCTCGCTTCAACATCGATATTGATCAGGATGGCAATAAAACTCATCTTGGTACGGCCAGCCGAAATATACCTGCAGAAGTCGCCGCTCTACAAGCGGGCCTAGCACCCGGCCAAGTGCGACGTGGATTGCGTGTTTTCAAAACGCTGGTGCCAATCATGGAGCAATTTGTGCAGCGCATGGGGCATGATATTTTCCTGATTGAACCGCTCGCGTATCATAATGCTATAGTGTTTGAGCGGTATGGATTCAATTACGTTCGTGGCTTGGCTGAGATGAAACGTATTCATGATTCGTTTCAACTTGGCGGAGTATATCGTAATCGCCTGAATAGCGATTCCCCATTTCGTCAGGTGGACGCTTGGCAAAGTGTCCGAGGGCGTTCTTGGGCAATCCATGATGGCATCCTCGGACATCCATTCACGGGTTTCCAAATGTACAAGCGCGTCGGTCACGATGCCTCCATATGTACTAGCCCTCATACCACTTGGTGACTTGCTGTGAGCGATATTCCCTTTATTAGTCCGGTGAGTGTACGTGCCGCCTTGGATGCATTGATTTACCAGACGACTCGCAAATCATATGACGCCCTTTTGAAATTGACATGTGTTGATCTTTATTTGATTGAGGAACACATCGCGAGAGCAACGACTGAGCGAGCGTATGCACTCAAGCAGATTTTGCTCGGTGTGCTGGATGACTTATATCGACAATCACGTGAGACAGCAGGATTATCCACAAACACAAGCTGTGCCACACTGGCAGATATCGAGGCATTGTTCAAGTCAGATTCATTGGCAGATAGTGGCATTACAAGACGGCGAATCTTAGGGATTTTACATGCAAGGTATTATCATGCAGAACTTGAGTTATCCCTTGAACAGATAGCGCTATGGGTGAGTACAGACAAACGCACAGTGAGACGTAGCTTGGAACGGGGCTTTGATATACTCACAGATGCGTTGATTGAGGTCGAAACACAATCACAAAAGTACATTCACAAACATAGCCTAAGGAGTCGTCTGCCTCCTTTGCCGGAGCCGTGTGTTCATCGAACTTCGCTACTAAAGCCAATTCAAGCGATTTACAACCGTAAAAGACACGGAATTATTTTGGTGATTGGGGAATCTGGTGTAGGAAAAACATATCTCACAACGTTATTTTGGCACCAATTGATTGAGAAAGGTCACACGATACCAGATCAAATCATCCGCTTATCCCAAGCGATAGATGGTGATGATGTTTTAGCTCAGATTGAAGACCAGCTCTTGCGAGGCGATACGCGTCTCAGTTTGAGGGAGTATCTCACTTTTAAATATGTCGGTATTGTTCTGGACCTTCCGGGCGATCTGCCCGGTTTAGACAATGTACTTGCGATTCTCGGAGTGATCGCTTTCATGATATGTGAAGTGGAACATGAGCCTGACGACCAATTAATGAAAATGGCTGATATTGTTCTAAGAGTTGGTCCGTTTTCGAAGCAACAATCTAACAACTTTGCTTGGAAATTGTACGAGCAAGATCGAGCAACATACCTTAATCCTGGCGAAATCAATTTTGAAGCAATTTATAAGAAAACAGGTGGCAATCCCTTACGCATCAAGCGCGAATTGAGAAATCAAACTGGACTAGGCTTGGGGAATGATGACGAGCAGTGGATGGCTTGGTTTACACGGATAGATAGGGCAGACCAACGCAGATTGTTAGAATATGCCATTCGGGCAACTGTGAAAGATGGTCAAATGCGTTCCGCGCACTTGCCGGACGTTATCCAAAGATTACCCTATGAGCGTCGCTCCAAGATTTCTGCCCTATTGTTAGACTGGGGCACGTCCAATTCAATAGGTATTGCGGTATTGCGGCAAATTCTCAGTGATATGCAAACAGGTATCTGGGGAGAATTACGTGATTGGTTGTCACTCGTTCCTGAATTGCTTGCTCGATTGTCGGTAGATGACCCCCTACGATCAAGGGTGCTCGCAACGTTCTGGCGTGTTGGTATCGCAAACGGTCAACTACGTTATTGGTATTATCTACTCAAGGAGCCGCAGCAGACAATTTCACTAAAAGTTGGTCGTTGTGCTGTGTTGAGTCGCATTCCTGGACAAGAGCAGATGTTTGATACACAGTTACGCGAGGTACTCCAGTGGACAGGTGAACGTGGTCAATTCGATGTTCAAGCTGAAGCACAGTACATCAGAGCCAGATTTCTGCAAAGACAGGGTCATTTAAGTCGGAGTATACAATTATTGGAAAGCTTACGACAGAATGCATATATTTCCCGTGACCTTGCAGAGCAGATTTCACTGGCGAGTTTTCGTGTTTACCTCGATGCGATGAATTTCGATCTCGCAGAGCGTAGCTTGGGTGAGTTGGCGCGAGGCACGGTCGAGGTGGAATTCGCTTGGGCCGAGATGTTGTTTGCCCGAAGACATTACCGTGCCAGCCTAGAACTTGCGCTGTCCCTAACCGATAAACATTCATCTGCCACGTTGTATGCGCTTATGGCACAGAATGCAGCAAGGCTTGGACGTATTGAAGATGCTTTCAATTGGTTTGCTCACGCACTTCAAACTGGGGATGGTGATCGTTTAACTTTAACGCGGGTTGCGAATAATTTTGCAGCAACTCTCATAGAAGTAGATAATCTGATGGGTGCAGAGCATTTGCTAAAATGGACCCTACAGCAACAACAAGAGCTTCAGGACGTGATTGGCCTTGTCTACACAAATCACAACTTCAGTTTGTTGCGTCGATCAAGGTAGAACCGGAATTTGTCCTTGACGGCATATGCCCTCGATGCTATAAATAACTAGGTCAGGTCAGATTCGGTCCCATTCGTCTAGTGGCCTAGGACGCGGCCCTCTCAAGGCCGAAACACGGGTTCGAACCCCGTATGGGGCACAAGTTTACACTACGTAAAAAAAGCCTTCGTAGACATTTTGTTTGTTTCAAGGTCCCCCCTGGTTTCCCGCCAACGCATCCACCAGATTACAACAGATTTGCTGCTATGTGCCTTCTAAAATAGTGATGTAATACGGGCACGCGTTGCTGGCGTCGGCACACAGAGTAACTCCTCACCTGTGGTCAGGTCCAGCACGACGAGATGATCGCGTCCGTCAACAAAGTCATTCGTAAAGATGCTCATCTATAAGCTGTCTAGCTTTCATTTGCGTTGGTTTGAAAGCGAGTTGCTCCACAATCGG